>CAYJOH010000030.1:2219-5540 GCA_964371685.1 uncultured Anaerolineaceae bacterium | reverse complement strand
TCGATGACGCGCGGATCTCGCCGCACCTCGTCGGGTGTGCCTTCGGCGATCCGTTCACCGTGATCCAGGACCGTGATGCGGTCGCTGATGCCCATGACGACCCGCATGTCGTGCTCGATCAGGAGGATGGAGATCCCGAGATCACTCCGCAGGCGCGCGATCAGCGCCGTCATCTCGGAGGTCTCCCGCGGGTTCATGCCGGCCGTCGGCTCGTCGAGCAGCAGGAGCACGGGATCGTTGCCCAGCGCACGGGCGACCTCGAGCCGGCGCTGGTCGCCGTAGGGCAGGTTCTTGGCCAGCTCGTCGTCGCGGCCGCGCAGTCCGACCAGGCGCAGCAGCTCCCTCGCCCGGACCACCGCCTGCTCCTCTTCGGCGGCCTGGCGGCGCGTGGAGAACAGGTGGTCGATCAGGTTCGAGCGGAGCTTGAGGTGCATCCCGACCAGCACGTTCTCCAGGACGGTCATGTTCTGGAACAGCCGGATGTTCTGGAACGTCCGGCCGACCCCGTGGGCGACGACGTCGTTGGGCCTCGCGCTGCGGATGATGCCGATCCGCGCGAGCGAGTTCTGGTACCAGGCCGGGCGCGCGACGGCGACCACGAGCACGACCACCATGAGCCCCAGCGCGACGGCGAGCGTGAGCAGGATCCCCGCCTCGCTCGACCCGGCACCCAGCAGCAGCCCGACCAGCACCGCGAGCGCCGACGGGACCACCCACGACAGGCTCTCGAGCCACACGCGGCGGGGCCTGGTGACCAGGACCCGGCCCCGGAACGCGACCGTGCCCGCGGTCGGGTCGATGATCCCGGCGACCACGTTGAAGAACGTCGTCTTGCCGGCCCCGTTGGGCCCGATGATGCTGATGATCCCGCCGGCCGGGATGACGAGGTCCACGTCGCGGACGGCCACCAGGCCCCCGAAGCGACGGGACACACGGGTCGCCTCGAGCAGGACCTCGGGCGATTCGGTGGTCAACGCGCGAGCGGCCCCCATGGTGGCCGCGGACTGGGTGGTCATTCGGGCGACGCTCCCATCGCGTCACCGAGCTCGGCGAACTCCTGGTCCTCGTCCACGTGCAGCTCGCGGCGGCGCCGTCGGCTGGGGAACAGGCCCTCGGGCCGGATCAGCATCATGGCGACCAGCGCGATGCCGTACAGCAGGAACTGGTACTGCAGGAAGTCGACGTCGCTCAGGACGGGCACCTGGACATTGTCGAAGAACACGTTGAGCTGCTTGAGGATGACCGTCTGGATCAGGAACACCAGGAACGCCCCGATGGCCACGCCCCAGATGTTGCCCATGCCACCCAGCACGACCATCGCCAGCACGGTGAACGACACGTCGAAGCGGAACAGGTTGGGGCTCACCAGGGTCAGCTTGGACGAGGCGAACACGCCGGCCAGCCCGGCCGTGGAGGCGCCCAGGGCGAAGGCGAGCAGCTTGGTGGTCACGGTGTTGACGCCGTTTGCGGCGGCCGCCAGCTCGTCCTCGCGGATCGCCATCCACGCCCGTCCCAGCCGCGAGTCCTGGAGCCGGTAGACCAGGATCATCGTGATCGTGATCAGCCCGATCATCGTCAGGAAGAACGGCCACGGGTTGCCGACCGAGGGGAACGTGAAGTCGCCGATCGAGGGCGGCGAGATCCCGCCGATGCCGTTGGGCCCCTCCGTGTAGGTGGACGAGTTGAGGAACACGATCGGCACGATCTCGCCGAAGCCGAGGGTCACGATCGCGAGGTAGTCACCCCGCAGCCGGAGGGTCGGCGCGCCGAGCAGGATGCCGAACACCGCGGCCACCACGGCCCCCGCGATCAGCATCGGCCAGAACGGGATGTCCAGGCCCGTGAACGGCGAGGCGGCGAAGGCGAACGCGTAGGAGCCGATCGCGAAGAACGCCGCGTAGCCGAGGTCGAGCAGGCCGGACAGGCCGACGACGATGTTGAGGCCGAGGGCGAGCAGGATGTAGATGCCGGCGATCGTGAACCCGTCCAGCCACACGCCCTGGCTGCTGAAGCTGTTGAACGGCGGTACCAGCACGATGATCGGCAGGAAGGCGGTGACCATCGCCATGCCGATCAGCACGCTGATCGACCGGTGTCGCGCCGAGAACGCGCGCACCCGCTGCCGCAACGAGGGACCCGCGCCGTTGGAGCGCGACGGGGCGCCGGCGACCCTGGCGTTCACGCACGTTCTCCCAGCTGCTGGCCGAGCAGGCCCGTCGGGCGGAACACGAGGGTGATGATCAGGACCGCGAACACCAGCGCCTGGCCCCACTGGTTGTAGCCGTAGGCGGCCGCCGTCGTCTCGATGAACCCGATCACGAACCCGCCGAGCGCGGCGCCGGTGATGTTGCCGATCCCGCCCAGCACGGCGGCCGTGAACGCCTTGAGCCCCGCCTGGAAGCCGAGGATGAACACGATGTTGCCGTAGTAGAAGCCCTGGACGACGCCCGCCGCGCCGGCCAGCGCGGAGCCGATGAAGAACGTCAGCGCGATCGTGCGGTTGATGTCCACGCCCATCAGCTGCGCAGCTTCCCGGTCCTGCGCAGTGGACCGCATCGCCCGGCCCAGCCGGGTCCGGCTGACGAACAGCTGGAGCGCGATCATGAGCCCCACGGACACGGCGATCACGAACAGGACGACGATGCGGATGCTGAACTCGCCGATCTGGATCGTCGCCGTGGGCGGGATGACCTGGGGCGTGTTCACCGGGGACGGGCCGTAGATGATCTGGACGATGTTCTGGAGGATGAACGAGATGCCGATCGCCGTGATCAGCGGCGCCAGGCGGGGGGCGTTGCGCAGCGGCCGGTAGGCGAACCGCTCGATCGCCACCCCCAGGAGGCCCATGACGGGCATCACGATGGCGAACGTGGTGAGGATCAGGAACAGGGCCTGGGGCAGGGACGTCGCCGACGCGTTGGGATCCTGGCCCAGCAAGCTGGTCAGCACGAACATCGCGGTGAACGCCCCGACCATGAACACGTCACCGTGGGCGAAGTTGATGAGCTCGATGATCCCGTAGACCATCGTGTAGCCGATGGCCACCAGCGCGTAGATCGCCCCGACCGTGAGCGCGTTGACGAACTGGTCCGGACCGATCGCCACGAACACGACGACGGCCAGGGCCGCCACGAACAGGTAGGGGCCGATCCGCAACCGGCGCAGGGCGTCAACCGCCCCTGCCGGTGCGGGCATGGTCGTCGTGGTCATGCAGCCTCCGGCTGGTCCCGCTGGGGTATGGACGGGGCGGCGGGCGGCTGGCCACCCGCCCCGGGGGAAGGGGGGGTTATGGTGCCCCCAAATGAGATGGGGCATTAAAAA
>CAYJOH010000030.1:0-2209 GCA_964371685.1 uncultured Anaerolineaceae bacterium | reverse complement strand
CCCCCCGGGGGGGGGCCGGGGTGGGTTTGGGCGGGGCGGGGGGGCCCCGCCCCCCGCCCCCGCGCGAAGGGGCGGTTACTGCTCCCCGAAGTTCAGCTGCTCCTTGAACACCCAGTCGCCGTTGTTCGGCGCGGCCGGGTCGGTCACGAAGAACGAGATGAACGGCTGCGTGGTGTCGCCGTTCTCGTCGAACGCGGTGGTCCCGAGGACCGTCTCGAAACTGTGCGACGGATCGGTCGCCCAGGCGCGGACACCCTCGCGGATGGCCGCCTGGTCGGCGCTGGCGTTGGCCTTGAGGAACTCCTCGAGCGACTTGAGGATGACCGTGGCGCAGGCATAGGCCGGGCCGCTGTAGGCGCCCGGCGTGTTGAACTCGCTGTCGCCCTTGAAGTGCTCGACGAACGAGGCGTCGAACGCCGCCTTGGCCGGGAAGTCGCCGATGGCGGCGATGGTCCCGTAGGAGTTGGCGGCGGCATCCTTGCCGGCGATCTTGATCAGCGAACCCTCGGCGTCGCCGTTGCCGTTGACGATCCCGTCAGGACCCAGGAACGGGATGTCCATGCCCTGCTGGCGCATCTGCTTGAGCAGCAGGCCCGCACCGGAGGTCACGACGCCGCCGTAGTAGACGCCGTCGGGGTTCTTGGTCTTGGCGGCCGTGATGATCGCGTTGAAGTCGGTCGTGTCGGGGGTCGCACCGACGAAGTCGGCGATGGTCCCGCCGAGCTCCTGGAACTTGTCCCGGAACGTCTCGGCGACGCCCTGGCCGAAGGTCGTGACGTCATGGATGACGAGGACGTTCTTCAGCCCAAGCGTGTTGTAGGCGTACGCGGACATCGCCGGGCCCTGGATGTCGTCCGTCGCGGCGACGCGAACGTACGCGATCCGGTCCGGGAAGTTCTTGCGCAGGTCCTCGCCGCCGAACTCGGGCTTGGTGAGGCCCTGGTTCGTGTTGGCCGGGCTGCACTGGAGCAGGCCGGCGTCGTTGCCGATGGGGATCTGGACCTTGCCGACGGCCGAGTTGTACGGCCCGACGAGCCCGATGACCGCCGGATCGCTGACGAACGTCTGCATGTCCTGGGCGGCCTGCTGCTCGTTGTACTTCCCGTTGACCGCATGGTCGAGCGGGAGGATCTCCAGCTTGTAGCCGCCGATGCCGCCCTTCTCGTTGATCTCGTCCACGGCCAGCTTCGCACCCTTGAGGGTGGGCTGGCCGTCGGCTGCCGCGCCGCCCGACAGCGGCAGGGTCACGCCGAGCTTGAGCGTCTTGTCGCCCCCGCTGCTGGTGCCGCCGCAGGCGGTGACGACGATGGCCGCAGCGGCAAGCGCCGCGCCCACACGCGCGAATCTCATGAACGCCTCCTCCATTTCCCCTCGCCTGTGCCAGGGAGCGCCGATGCTCCAGGGCCCGTGCTACGTCCCTGATGGCCGGAGGGGGAACGCCTCGGCGCGGCGGTGACGAGAGCGCGGGGGGCGAGAGACCCAGTCGCCCCGCAGCATCCGCCACGGAGCGATGCCGTATCATAGGCGCTGGCGACGCGGATGCAAGGCGTTGCCGTTCGCACCGGGATGGCTGTCGAGCCTCGAGTCGCTCGCCTCCCGGGCCCCTTCCTGGCGGCGAGGCGTGGCCGCCCCCTAACCGACCATGAGTCGGCGGGAGCACAAGCGCACCGGCCGCTCGCTGTACGAGGTTTGTCCTTCGGCGTGGAGTACCTGGTCAGACAGGCTCGCATCACCGACATCGACCGCCTGGCCGCCATCGGCCGGACGGCGATCCGGGGAGCCGGTCGCGGGTCGCTCGACGCCGCCGACCTGCTTCGCCAGCTCGTCTACCTGCCGAACGCGAGCCTGCTCGTCGCCGAGGCGCGACGGGAGCTCGTGGGCGGGGCGCTCCTCGTCCTCCGTCCGTCGGTGATCGCCGGCGGCTACGTGGGGACGATCGACCTGCTGGTCGTCGCCCCGGACCACGACGCGGACCGCGTGACGGCCGCCCTCCTGGAGGAGCTGCTCCGCTCGGCCGGCAACAAGGGTTGCACCGAGGTCGAGACGGCACAGCCCGCCGATCCCGCGGACCTCGCGCGCTACGAGCGCGCCGGGTTCGCCCCCGCCGGACCCACGCTCCGGCGACCCCTGGCGACAGCCGGTACGGCTCGTCGCCCCTAGCGCCCCGGGCGGTCCGGACGGGGTCCGGGTCACGCCCCTCACATAGGAG
>CAYJOH010000029.1:6633-11846 GCA_964371685.1 uncultured Anaerolineaceae bacterium | reverse complement strand
CAACGGGCGCCAGCCCTAGCCGTTCGTCCGCGCCCACGCCGGCGTCGCCGCCGCCCGCGATGCGCCCCGCCGGCGCGGAGCTCGTCGAGGGCCGGGAGATCCTGCCCGGCCAGTGGCAGCAGTCCTGGCACGCGCCCGCCGTCGTCTCCGGGGTGCGCGCGGGGCAGTATGCGCACGTCCGCTCCTGGGCGCCCGGCGGCTTCCCCGTCCGCCGGCCCTACCCCATCGCCACCGCCGACCCGGCGAGCGGCACGCTCACGATCCAGGTCGAGAGCGGGTCACGATTCGGGGCCTGGCTGGCCGCGCACCGGGCCGGCGACCGGGTGGACCTGCTCGGGCCGCTGGGCCGGCCGTTCGAGGTGGACCCGCGCTCCCGCCACCTGCTGCTGATCGCCGAGGGGCCGGCCATCGCGGGGGTCCGCCTGCTCGTGGACGAGGCCATCCGAGACGGGCGCTCGGTCGTGCTGCTGTACGGGGCTCCGTCGTCGGCCGGTGTCTACCCCTCGAGCCTGCTGCCGGACGAGGTCGAGTATGTCGTCGCCACGGCCGACGGGTCGCTGGGCCACCCTGGGTCCGTGGGCGACCTGGTGCTGGAGTACGAGGCCTGGGCCGACCAGTCGTTCGCCTGCGGGCCGCCGGCGCTCCTGGCCCGGGTCGCGGCGCTGGCCGCGGGTCGTCGGGGGCGGCTGGGGGTCGCCACGCTGGGCCGCAAGCGCGGGGGCGGCCGGCCGGTGGCCGCGGGATCGCCGGAGGCGCGGCGCAAGGCGTTCCTCCAGGTGGTCCTGGGGCAGGACGTCGGGTGTGCCGCCGGGACGTGCCTCGGGTGCGTCGTGGAGGGCGCCGGGGGGGCCGTGCGGGTGTGCCGGGAGGGGCCCGTGTTCGCCGCGGCCGAGCTGGACTGGGGGCCCGAGTGAAGGCCAGGCGGCGGGTGGTCCCCGGGGCGCCCAGGCCGCAGCGGACGCCGACGGTCCGGCGGATCAAGCCGGCGATCCGCCCCGTGACGCAGAAGCCGGCCTCGTCGGCCGCGCCGTCCGCATCGCCATCGGCCGTGCCCGCGCCGTCGTCGTCCGTCGTCGACGCCATCGGCGGTCGCCCGGTCTCGCTCGAGGTGGCCCTCGGGCGCGGCCTCGTGCTCGCGAACCCGGTCATCGCCGCGTCGGGGCCGTTCGGCTACGGCACGGAGGTCGCGGAGCTCGTGGACCTCGCACGGCTCGGCGGGCTCGTCACCCGCGGCACGACGCTCAAGCCGCGGGCGGGGAACGCGGGGCCACGGATGGCCGGGGTCGCGGCCGGGCTGCTGGTCGGCGTGGGGCTGCAGAACCCGGGCATCGACGCCGTGCTGGAGCGATACGCGCCGGCATGGGCGCGCTGGACGGTGCCCGTGATCGTGAACCTGTGCGGGGAGTCGAGCGGGGACCTCGTCGACATGGTCCGGCGCCTGGAGGGCGTGCCGGGCGTCGCCGGCGTGGAGCTCAACCTCTCGTGCGCGAACGCGCGCGGTGGCGGCGCCGCGTTCGGGCTGGACGCAGAGGCCTCGCGGTCGCTGGTCGCCGCGGTCCGGCGCGCGACGGACCTGCCGCTGATCGCCAAGCTCACCGCGGCGGCCGCGGACGTGCGCGCCGTGGCGCGCGCCTGCGAGGAGGCCGGCGCCGACGCGATCAGCGCGATCAACACGCTGCCGGGGCTCGCCGTGGCCGCGGACCGCTCGGGACCGGCCCTGGGCTCGGTCTACGGCGGCATCTGCGGCCCGGCGCTCAAGCCCGTCGCGCTGCGGGTCGTGTTCGAGGTCGCCCAGGCCGTGGACGTGCCGGTCATCGGGATCGGCGGGGTGGCCACCATCGACGACGTGCTGGACCTGCTCGCCGTAGGCGCCGCCGCGGTGGGCGTGGGCGTCGCCGGGCTCGCGGACCCGATGCTCCCGGTTCGCCTGGCCGACGAGCTGGCCGATGCCTGCCGGGCGCGTGGGCTGACGCACGCGGCGGATCTCGTGGGCACGGCGCTGCCGCGGCGGCCATCGCCACCGTCCACGCGCGGCGCCGAGTACGCCCGCTGACGGGGCCGCCGAGACCGTGGGTGGAGGCGTGATGGGGCCGTCGCCGGATCGGAGTGAGGCGGAGGCCGATCGTCGCTCGGGCGAGCTGGACGTGGCCGTCCGGCCGGTGGTCAGCGGGGGTCGCGGGCGCGGACCGTGGCGGGTGATGGGGGCCATCGCGGCGGTCATCGGCCTCGCGATTCTCGCGAGCCGGTGGTTCCCGGTCGTGTCACCGTCGGCCTCTATCGACCTCTCGACCCCCAGCCCGGCCGTAGCGCGGTCTTCGCCGGCTGCGCCCCCGACCGACGCTCCGATCCGGGCCATGACGTCCAGCGAGCTCCGCGACGCGCTGGCCGACGGCACGCTGGACGGCGCACTGGTGATCGTGGATGGGTCGATGGAGCGGCGTCCGATCCCCTGCCCGTCGGGCGTGGCGGATTGCTGGGAGCTGGGGCTGGTCGGCCTCGAGGGCGTGCCGATCGCGGTGGACCGTGCCGTTGCCGACGCGGTCGCGGCCGACGTGCCGGGCGGGACGCTGGCGCTGCGCGCTGGCGGACGGACGCTGATCTACCTGGGCGTCGTTCAGGGCGGAATCGAGGAGGCGCTGAGCGTGCAGGATCTCGTCGACGCCGCGACCCAGTCAGCACCCGGACCGGCCGCCCCCGATGCGTTGGTCGCCGTCCGTGGCTGGCTCGTCGTTCCCGGGCTCGGCCTGTGCGACCGGGTGTCCGGTGCCACGCCCTGCCCGGCCACGACCCCCATGCTGACCGACGCCGAGCCCGGCCCCGACGGGCTCATCGCCTCCGGTCAGGTGGTCCGGGTGCAGGTGGACGAGGGCGCGCTGCTTTGGATCGATCGGACGGTCACCCCGGGGCCGTTCCTGCTGCGGTCCATCGCCACCCGCGGCGACGATCTGCCGCGATGGCAGGTCGTGGCGACCCTGGACCCGGGGCGGACGGTCCGGGTCACGGGTTCCTGACCGCGCGGGTGATCCGGCGGGCCGCTGTCGTGCCCGCGGTGATCACACTCGGCGTGGATCCGCCGCCGCGCGACGGCGCGGTCAGCCCTCGCGCTCGAGCCGGTCGCCGATGGCGACGGCGGCGGCCAGCTGGAGCTCATGCTTCTCCCGGTCGAGCGGCTCGGCCTGCGTCGAGAGCTTGACGATCACCGCCTCGCCGGGGCGATGGATGACCAGCCCCTGCCCGTGGATGCCGATCCCGCCGTAGATCCCGCGGTCCGCGTCGAACACCCACCACTGGTCGTGATAGTGGGTCGAGGGCGTCGCGACGCCGCGGTAGGTGAACGCGCCGCCGAAGGCGTCGACCAGGTCCGGCC
The DNA here is from genome assembly GCA_964371685.1 of uncultured Anaerolineaceae bacterium. Lineage (GTDB taxonomy): Bacteria > Chloroflexota > Limnocylindria > Limnocylindrales > CSP1-4 > CAIXZV01. The sequence goes on along the minus strand of CAYJOH010000029.1, from coordinate 8,479 downwards.
GCGGCACGCCGACCCGTGCCGTCCACGCGGGCGGCAGCACGCGTCTGCCACCGATCGTGCCGGCGCGCTGGTGCATCAGCCCGAACCGTCCGAGGTCGCGCAGCGTGACCGAGAACCCACCGTCCTCGAGGGCGCAGCCGTGCTCGTCGACGGTGATCTCCGCGTCGTGCTCGGCGCCGATCTTCGACCACACGTGGCGCGAGAACAGGCGGGCGAAGCTGGCCCCGCCGGCCCGCTCGAGGACCCAGCCCAGGACGTCCGTGAGGATCGAGCGGTACTCGAACGGCCCGCCGTGGGGGCCCTGGTTCACGAGCGTCGCCATGTACGCGTACAGGTCCGGCGGCAGGTCCGGGCGGGTCCGGGGCCGCCAGCCGGACACCTGCTCGCTGATCCGGACGTCGGCGTCGAGGTCCTCGTACGCCTCGGAGAAGCGCGTCCCGGCCCGCATGTCGAGGAGGTGCTGGATCGTGCACCCCTCGAACGAGCCGCCGCGGAGCTCCGCGACGTAGTCCGTCACGAGCCCGTCGGGATCGAGGCGGCCCGCCCCGACCAGGGCCCCCGCCAGGGTCGAGGTCATCGACTTCGAGATCGACTGCAGCAGGTGCGGCGTCGTCTCCGTCATGGCTCCGCCGTAGCGTTCGAAGACGATGCGGCCGCGATGGATGACCAGGAACCCGTCCGTGTCCGTGCGTTCGAGCATCTCGGCCACGGTGTGCCGCTCCCCGCCGACCCGGAACGTCCAGCCGTCGAGGTCGCGCTCCGCGCGGGGCAGCACCGTCACCGGCCTGCTCCCCCGCGAGATGAGCGCGGTCGGGACGAGCTCGCGGACGTGGAGGTACGCCCAGCGCAGGTACGGCGGGTCCTGCCAGTTGGACAGCGTGACCAGCGATCCGGACGGTGGCGGGCTGCCGGCCATGAGGTCCGTCGGCGGGGTCGGCTCGACGCTCATGGGCGATCCTCGGCGAGCGCCGGGGCGACCCGGTCGGCGAAGTGGCACGCGGCGCGGTTGCCGCCGTCCACCGGTGGCGGCGCGGTGGTGGCGCAGATCGCGGCGTCCGCCAGCCGGTCGCGCAGCCAGCACCGGGGATGGAACGCGCAGCCGGTCGGGGGATCGGCGGGGCTGGGCGGGTCGCCGCGGATGAGCGCCGGCCGCGGCCCGGCCGCCGCCACGTCCGGGACCGAGGCGAGCAGCGCCCTGGAATACGGGTGCCTCGCATCCTCGAACACCTCGTCCGCGGCCGCCCGCTCCACGATCCTGCCGAGGTACATCACCGACACGCGATCGCTGAGGTGGCGGACCACGCCCAGGTCGTGCGAGATCAGCAGGTAGGTGAGGCCGTGCCGCGCCCGGAGCTCCAGCAGCAGGTTGAGGATCTGCGCCTGGACGGAGACGTCGAGCGCCGAGGTCGGCTCGTCGAGCACGATCAACCGCGGCTTCAGGGCGAGCGCACGGGCGATCGCCACGCGCTGGCACTGGCCGCCGGACAGCTCGTGCGGCCGCCGGTCCAGGTGACGGCGCGCGAGCCCCACGCCGTCGAGCAGCTCGATCACCGCAGGCTCGATGCTGCCGCGCGCCGGTCGCAGGTGGGTCCGGATGGGCTCCGCGACCAGGTCGCGGACGCTCATCCGCGGATCGAGCGAGCCCTGCGGGTCCTGGAACACCAGCTGCATGCTCCGGCGGAGCTCGCGCAGCTCGCCGCCCCGGAGCCTGGCGATGTCGCGGCCCTCGACCTCGACGGTGCCGGCCGTCGGCTCGATGAGCCGAAGGATGCAGCGGGCGAGCGTCGTCTTCCCGGAGCCGGATTCGCCGACCAGGGCGTGGACCTCGCTCGACAGGATGCTGAGG
>CAYJOH010000029.1:1877-6623 GCA_964371685.1 uncultured Anaerolineaceae bacterium | reverse complement strand
GTGTGTGCCGGGCCCGGCGTCGCGCCCCCCGGGGGGGCCCCCCCCCCCCACCGCTGGGGCGCGGCCTCGCCGGCGACGGCGCGCACGACCCGGCCGTCCGCGTGGAAGGCCATCTCGAGCCCGCGGACGCGGACCAGCGGCACCTCCGGTGTGGTGGGCATGACCGTGGCGGTCACAGGATCGCCCCCGCGTCGGCGAGGTGGCATGCGGCGAGGTGGCCGCCGGCCAGCTCGCGCAGCATGGGCCGCTCCGCGCGGCAGCGGTCGATCACCAGTGGGCAGCGATCCGCGAATGCGCAGCCCTCGATCGTCCCGACGTCGGCCGGGACGGCGCCGGGAATCGAGGCCAGCGCCTCGCGCCGCCCCGATGCGTGCGGCACCGCGGCCATGAGCCCGCGCGCGTAGGGGTGAGCCGGCCGCGCGAACAGGTCGGCCGTGACGGCCGTCTCCGCGACACGACCCGCATACAGGACCACGACCCGATCGCTCACGCTGCGCACCACGCCGAGGTCGTGGGTGATGAACAGCACGCTGAACCCGCGAGTCTCCTGGAGCCGGCGGATCAGCCGCAGGATCTGGGCCTCGATCGTGACGTCCAGCGCGGTGGTGGGCTCGTCCGCGATCAGCAGCTGCGGCCGGCACAGGAGCGCGCTGGCGATCATCGCCCGTTGCAGCATCCCGCCCGAGAGCTGGTGCGGGTACGCGCGCAGCACGCGCTCGACCTCCGGCAGGCCGGCCTCGGCCAGGGTCTCGCGGATCCGCTGCTCCGCCTCCGCCTTCGGCAGCCGCTCGTGGGCCGCGAGGACGTACCGCAGCTGCGCGCCGATCGTGAACACCGGGTTGAAGGCCGAGGCCGGGTTCTGGAACACCATCCCCACGCGCGCCCCGCGGACCTCGCGCAGCCGGTCGGCGGTGAGACCCAGCAGCTCGTCCCCCTCGAGCCGGACGGAGCCTCGGACGACCCGGGCGGACCGCGGCAGCAGCCCCAGGATCGCCAGCCCGGTCAGCGTCTTGCCGCAGCCGGTCTCGCCGACCAGCCCGACGATCTCGCCCCGCCGGACCTCGAGGCTCACGCCATCGAGCCCGGTGGTCGTCCCGTCCGGGGTGACGAACCGCACGGCGAGGTCGTCGACGGACAGCAGCGGGGCGGTCATCGCGTGCCCCGCGGATCGAGCAGGTCCAGCAGCAGGTCGCCGACGACGTTGAACGCGAGCACGACGACGAAGATCGCGCTGCCCGGGAAGGCCGACAGCCACCACTGGTCGAGGATGTAGGTGCGGCCCTCGGCGACCATCAGGCCCCAGTCCGGCGTCGGCGGGGAGGCGCCGAGGCCCAGGAACGCCAGCGATCCGGCCGCGAGGATGACCGTGCCGATGTCAATCGTCGCCTGGACCAGGATCGGCGTGACCAGGTTCGGGATCACGTGGCGGCGCAGGATCGTGAGGTCGCCGACGCCGATCGAGCGGGCCGCCTCCACGAACGATCGCTCGCGGAGGGAGGTCGCCGTCCCGCGGGCGAGTCGGGCGTACCAGGGCCACCACGAGATCGCGAGCGCCAGGGCGGCGTGCTCGAGCCCGGGCCCCAGGCCGGCCACGATCACCATCGCGAGCAGGAGTGGCGGGAACGCGAGGAACAGGTCGGTGACCCGCATGATCAGGGCGTCGAGCCGTCCACGGCGATAGCCCGCGAGGGCCCCCAGCGGCACCCCGATCAGCATCGCGAGGCCCACCACGAGCAGCGACACGCCAAGCGCGGGCCGGGCGCCCACGATCACCCGGCTGAGCATGTCGCGCCCCAGGCCGTCCGTCCCGAATGGGTGCTCGAGGCTGGGCGGGAGCATCCGGGCGGGGACGTTGCTCTGGCCGGCCCCCTGCTCGGGGTACGGCGCGATCCAGGGCCCGAACACGGCCAGCGCGACCAGCAGCACGATGACGGCGACCCCGGCCAGCGCGAGCGGATCCGTCAGGATCGCGCGCCGGATGCGGCGCAGGATCCCCGCGCGGGGCACGTCCACGACCGGGCGGAGCACCTCGACGGCCATCAGGCGAGCCTCGTCCGGGGGTCGAGCCAGGACTGCGCGAGGTCGACGGCCAGGTTGATCACGACGTACGCGATCGCCCCGAACAGCGTGATGCCCATCACCACCGGGTAGTCGAGGTTGAGCAGCCCCTTGACCGCGAACGTCCCGAGGCCCGGCCAGTTGAACACGACCTCGACGAAGAACGTGCCGGTGAGCGAGTAGGCAAGCGTCAGCCCCACCACGGTGGTGACCGGGATGAGCGCGTTCTTGAGCGCGAGCCGGTAGGTGATCAGCGACTCGCGGATGCCGGCCGCCCGCGCCGCGCGGACGTAGTCCTGGCCGATCGCCTCGAGCATGGACGCCCGGGTCATCCGCGCGATGAGGCCGATGGGATAGGCGGCCAGGGTGACCGCCGGCAGGACCAGGTGCCACGCGACGTCGCGCAGCGCCGTCCAGTTGCCGGCCAGGAGCGTGTCCACGAGGTACAGGCCGGTGACCTCCACGATCGGCGAGGTGAACCGCAGGTCAGCGTCCACGCGCCCCGTCAGCGGCAGCAGCCCGAGGGTGCGGAAGAACACGACCTGCAGCAGCAGGCCCAGCCAGAACGCCGGGATCGACACGCCGACGATCGACACGATCCGGACCACGAGGTCCGGCGGGCGCCGCTGCCAGCGCGCCGAGAGGACACCCAGCAGGATCCCGAGCGGGACCGCGAGCAGCATCGCGGCGCCGATCAGCTCCAGCGTTGCCGGCAGCCGGCCGAAGATCTCCTCGAGCACCGGCCGCTTGGTGCCGATCGACGTGCCCCAGTTGCCGGTCAGCATGTCCCCCATGTAGGTCAGGTACTGGACGGGGAGCGGGCGGTCGAGCCCGAGCTCCTGGGTGACGCGGGCGATGTCCTCGGGCCGCGCCTTGGGGCCGATGTAGATCGCGGCCGGGTTCGACGGCACGACCCTCGCCAGGGCGAACGTGATCACGGACAGCCCGAGGAGCACGAGCGCGGAGCCTGCGAGGCGGCGCAGGATGAAGCGCGTCATGGCGTCGTCCGCTCGGGTTGGGGACGCCGGGCCCGGGGAATCCGGACCCGGCAACCGTGACCGGTCCGGCTCAGCCCGCCGGATACATCGGGTAGAAGAACTGGGCGAACGGGTAGTTCAGGTTGTACTCGAACCCCCCGACGCTGTTCGGGATCGCGGTCACGAAGCGCGTGTCGTAGAAGAACAGGCCGGGCGCCTGGTCCACGAGCAGCTGCATCGCCTCGGTGTACTTCGCCTGCGCCTGGTCGCGCTGCGTGGCGGTCAGGCCGATCGCCTCGTCCACGAGGGCGTCGAACTCGGCGTTGTTCCAGTACGAGAGGTTGAAGAACGGGTTCTCGCTGCTGCGGAACATCGACCACAGGTTGTCTGCCCCCGCGTCGCTGTACGTCGGCCAGTAGAGGAGCAGGAACATGTCCTGCCGTCCGGCCGCGTCGCCCTTCGCCTGCTCCCACTGCTGGTTGAAGGCGATCGGGGTGATCGTGACATCCACGCCGAGCTCTGCGTACGCCTCCTTGATGAGCGGCGCGAACCGGGCCTCGTTCTGGTTCTCGGCGGCGTACGTCAGGTTGAGGCTGAAGCCGCCGTTCTCGTAGCCGGCGTCCTTGAGCAGGGTCCTCGCCCTGTCCAGGTCCTGGCTGTACTGGGGGACGTCCGCGGACCACGGGAACACGCCTTCCGGGACGGGCCCGCGGGACTGGGCGCCGTAGCCCTGGGCGCCGACGGTGATGATGTCGTCGTAGGGGATCGCGTACGAGAGGGCCTGGCGGACGCGCACATCGTCGAGCGGCTTGCGCTGCGTGTTGAAGAAGCCGACGTAATTGAAGAACGAGGGCTCGTCGATGAACGTGAAGTCGGGGTTGTCCTTGTAGGTAGCGATGTTCTCGAGCGGCAGCGCCAGCGCGAGGTCCACTTCGCCGCCGTCGAGCATCTGCTGCTGGACCGCGGCCTCGGGGGTGATCGAGACCAGCACCTTGTCGTAGTGCGAACCGTCCCAGCCGCCCCAGTAGCCGTCGTATGCCGCCAGGAGGACCTCCTTGTCCGGCGTGTACGACTCGATCGTGTAGGGACCGGTCCCCGCGTCCACGCCCGACTCGAAGTAGGCCTCGTCAGCGGCCGCGGCCGCGAGGGCCTTGGGGCTGACGATCCACGCGCCGTACAGCGAGGAGGCGACGAGATCGATCGGCGCGGCGTAGGTGAGCTTGAGCTCCACGGTCAGCGGGTCCACGGCGGTGACGGTGTCGAGCGCCGCCCAGATGAACGACGCGCCGCCCTTCTCGGCGGCCGCCTCGATCGACTGCTTGACGGCATCGGCGGTGAGCGCCTCGCCGTCGTGGAACGTGACGCCGTCCCGGAGCTTGAACGTCCAGGCCGTGCCGTCCGCGCTGGACGACCAGCTCTCGGCGAGGACCGGGGTGAACCTGTCGGCGGCCGAGGGCGGGTTGATCCGCAGCAGCGGCTCGTAGATGTTGGCGAGATAGAGCGCCTCGGTGGAGAACGACTTCACCGGGTCCCAGGTGGTGATGTTCGCGGTCGCGGCAACCTTGAGCACCGCGGGGCCCGATGCCGTCGGCTCGGCGGTCGGCGCCGTCGAGGCCGGAGCGGCCGTTGCGCCCGAGGCCGCCGGTGTCTGCGTCGCGGTGGACGAGCCGCACGCGCCGACGATCAGCGCACCGGCCGCCAGGAGGACGAG
>CAYJOH010000029.1:0-1777 GCA_964371685.1 uncultured Anaerolineaceae bacterium | reverse complement strand
GAGGCATCGCTCACGCGTGCATCCGCCGTCGTGAGGGTCGCGCAGCCGTCGCTGTCACGCCAGATCCGGGGGCTCGAGTCGACGGTCGGCACCCCGCTGTTCGACCGCGCCGACGGCCGGATGCGCCTCACGCCGGCCGGCCGGCAGCTGGTCCCCATGGCGCGGGACCTCGTCGCACGGGCGGACGCGGCCGCGGCCGCCATGCGCGATCTCGAGGGCAGCCGGGGCCAAGGACTGTCCGTCGTGGCGCCGCACATCACGATCGTGGACGTGATCGCGCCCTACCTGGCCACGCTGGGCACGGACGCGCTGAAGGTGTCGGTGCGGGACGCGCCGTCGCTGGTCGTGTTCCGGATCATCCGCTCCGGCGACGCGGACCTCGGCGTGTCCGTGGGGCCGCCGCCCGGTGAGCTGGCCTCGCTGCCGCTGGCCCGCTTCTCGATCCTGGCCCAGGTCCCGGCCGGGCACCGCTGGCACGGGCGCGACCGGATCCGGCTCGAGGAGCTGGTGGAGGAGCCGCTGGTGCCGGTGACGGCGGCGCACGGGACGCGCCGCCGGTTCGATGAGGCCGTCGCCGCGGCCGGGCTCAAGTACCACGCCGTCGCGGAGGCGGACCTGTCCGCCGTGGCGCAGACGCTGGCCGCCGGCGGCGCCGGGGTGGCGATCGTGTCCGACGACGCGCGGTACGGGCTGTGGTCGATGACCATCGAGGCCGCGGGCGAGACGCTGGCGATCCCGATCGTCGCGGCCTGGGAGGGATCGCACTTCGCGGCCCCCATGATCGAGGCGTGGGCGCGGGGCCTGGCGGACTACACGGCGACCCGGTACCGCGGCGATTGAAGATCGCGTGAACCGGGGCCCCCGGGCATGACTCCTGTCGGGTAGGAGGGCGATGACGGCGCAGCTGGACCCGGAACGCATCGCGCGGGCCCGTGCCGGTGACGCCGACGCCTTCGAGGCCCTCGTGGAGGCACGGGTCGGACCCATGACACGGACGGCGATGGCCATCCTGGGACGCGAGGCCGATGCGCGCGACGCGGTCCAGGACGCGCTGGTCACCGCCTGGCGCGAGCTGGCATCGCTCCGCGATCCGGGTGCCTTCGACGCGTGGCTCACGCGCATCCTCGTGAACCGCTGCCGGCGCGGGCTGCGCCGCATCGGCGTCCGACGGGTGCACGAGATCCCGGTGGAGGCGATGACGCCGGACGACGAGCCGCGCGTCGCCGATCCCACGACCGCCGTCGGGGACCGGCAGGCGCTCGAGCGGGCGTTCGATCGACTCGCCGTGGACGAGCGCGCGGTCCTCGTGCTCCACCACCTCGACGGCCTGCCCGTGGCCGACCTGGCCGCTGTCCTCGGGGTGCCGCCCGGCACGGCGAAGTCGCGGCTGTTTGCGGCACGGCGGGCGCTGGAGCGCGCGCTCGCACGCGAGGGCGAGCGATGAGCGAACCCGTCGGCGACGCCGATCTTCGCGACATGCTGGCGCGGCGTGCGCGCCGCATGCCCCAAGAGGCCGGCCGGGAGGTGCTGGCGGCCGTCCGGGAGGAGATGCGCGCCCCGAAGGGCGGCATCGGCTTCGCGCTGCTGCCGGTCGCGAGGGCCGGTCGGCGAAGCGTGGCGCCGGCGGGATGGGCGGTCGCGGCGCTCGTCGCCGTGCTCGCGTTCGCGGTGCTCGGCGGCCGGCTGGACCGCGGCCCCGCCGCGACCGGGGAGACGACGGACGCGCCGGCGACGGAGGTGGTGTCGGGCATGCCCACGGCGAGCGGCCCCGCGGACG
>CAYJOH010000028.1:0-12034 GCA_964371685.1 uncultured Anaerolineaceae bacterium | reverse complement strand
GGGCACGATGGCCGCGGACGCCGCGACGGCCGGCCCGGGTGGCTCGACCGCGCGCACCCTCGCCCGGGCCGGGCTGATCGTGACCTTCGCGTTCCTGCTGTCGCGGATCCTGGGCTACGTCCGGTACGTGGTCATCGCCAACGCCGTGCCCGTCGGCCCCGAGCTCGACGCCTTCTTCGCAGCGTTCAGGATCCCGGACTTCCTGTTCCAGCTCGTTGCCGCCGGCGCGCTGTCGTCGGCGCTGATCCCCGTCGTGGCCGCGCTGTTCGCCACCGACGAGGAGGCGCGTGCCTGGCGGGTCGTGTCCACGGTCACGACCCTGATGCTGGGCGCGCTGCTCGTGCTGGCGGCGGTCGTGCTGGCGGCCGCCCCACAGCTCGTCCCGCCGATCACCCCGGGCTTCGACGAGGCCTCCGTGGCACGGACCGTGGAGCTGACGCGGATCATGGTGCTGTCGCCGCTGTTCCTCGCCGCCGGCGCGGTCGCCACCAGCGTGCTCAACGCCCGCGGCCGGTTCGGGGCCGCGGCGATGGCCCCCCTCGTCTACAACCTCGCGATCATCGGTGGCGCCGTGCTGCTCGTGCCGGCGTTCGGGGTCACGGGCCTTGCGTTGGGCGTCGTGGCGGGCGCGATCGGGCACGTGCTGGTCCAGCTGCCGGCGCTGCGGCGGGTCGGCGCCCGGATCCGTCCCCGGATCGGCCTCCACGACCCGCAGGCCCGCCGGGCGCTGCTGCTGATGGCGCCGCGGGCGATCGGCCTGGGCTCGACCCAGCTCGTGTTCATCGTCATGACCAGCCTCGCCTCGTCGCTCGAGCCCGGTTCGATCAGCGTGTTCAACTTCGCCTTCGCCGTGCTCCAGATCCCGATCGGCGTGATCGGCGTGCCGCTGGGCGTCGTGCTCCTGCCCTCGCTGTCCCGCGAGGCGGCGACCGGTGGCGTGGAGGCGTTCCGCCGGCTGCTCATCCGCGGCCTCGGCATGCTGGCCTGGGTGATGATCGCGATCGCGGCACTCGGGATCGTCGTGGCGGAGGACGTGACGCGGCTGCTGTTCGGCTACGGCTCGATCGGCGAGGAAGCCCTCGAGCGCACGGCCCTCACCCTCGCGGTGTTCCTGGTGGGGCTCACGGCGCACTCGCTGATCGCGGTCGTCGCCCGGGCGTTCTACGCGCACCAGGACACGGCGACCCCGGTGGCGGCGGCGCTGGTGGCGGTCGGCTCGAACATCGTGCTCGGGATCGTGCTCGTCGGGCCGCTCGGGCTGACCGGGCTCGCGGCGGCGATCGCGGTCTCGGCGTGGCTGGAGCTCACGACGCTGGTCCTGCTGCTGCGGCGCCGGCTGCCGGGGCTGGGCCTGGGACACGTGGGCGGGGTGATGGCGAGGTCGGCGATCGCGTCCGCGCTGGGCGCCGCGGTCGCGCTCGCGGTGACGCAGCTGCTGCTCGCGTCGTGGGGCGAGTCCCCCGGCGTCATCGCACTGCTGCTGCGGGCGGGGCTCGCGGTCGCCGCCGGCGGTGCGGTGATCGTGGCCGGGTCGCTCGCGTTGCGGATCGAGGAGCCTCGGCTTATCGTCGGGGTCGTGGTCGACCTCCTCCGCCGTCGCGGCCGCGCATGACCGGCCGTCCCGCCGACGCGGGCCCCCGCACCCCGCCGTCGCTGCCGGCCGTCGCCGATGCCGACGCGACCGCGTGGGACGCGTTCGTCGAGGCGAACCCCCGGGGCTCCTACCTCCAGCTCGCCGGCTGGGCTCGCGTCAAGGCCGTCAACGGCTGGGCCGCGCGCCGCCTGCTGGCGCCCGGCGAGCCGGGCGTGCCCGGGGTGGGCGCCCAGGTGCTGCTCCGGCGGCCCGGCCCGCTGCCGTGGGCGTTCGCGTACGCCCCCCGCGGACCCGTGCTGGAGGCCTGGGACGGCCCCACGATCGCGCGCGCCACCGCGCTGGTCCGCGACGGCCTGCGGGCCGGCATGCGGGTCAGCCACCTGCGGATCGACCCGGAGGTCGAGGCGGGCACCGGCCCCGACGATGGCGGCGCGGTCAGCGACGCGCTCCGGACCGCCGGCTGGCGCCCCGCGCCGCCGATCCAGCCCGTGTCCACGCGCGCCATCGACCTCACCGCGGACGAGGACGCGCTGTGGGCCGACCTGCGCAAGAAGTGGCGCCAGTACGTGAACAAGGCGCGCAGCGGCGGCGTGCGGATCGTGGACGCCGGCCCGGAGCGCCTGGACGAGTTCTACCGGATCTACCGCGAGACCGCGGACCGGGCCGGGTTCCTGATCCGGGCGGCGTCGGCCTACCGCGACGTATGGGACGCCTTCGGGCCGGCGGGGCACGCCCGCCTGCTGTTCGCGGAGCTGCCCGACGGGACGCCGGCCGCCACGCTGTTCCTCGTGCGGGCAGGGACGCGGGTCGTGGAGCCGTACGGCGGCATGACCCAGGCCGGCGCGGACAGCCGGGCGAACTACCTGCTCAAGTGGGAGGCCATCCGGAGCTCGAAGGCGGCGGGCGCGGCGGTCTACGACCTGTGGGGGCTCGCGCACCCCGGCATCGCCCACTTCAAGACCGGGTTCGGCGGCCGCGAGATCCGGTACGTCGGGGCCTGGGACCTCGTCCTCGACGCGTTCGGTCGCCGGACGTACGTGGTCGCACAGCGGGCGAGGGTGCGCGTCGAGCGGCTGCGCCACGGGCTGCGCGGCGCCGGCGGCGCGCCGGCCGCCGGCGGCGCGGGCACCGTCCCGCCCGCCGGCGCCGGCGACGGGGGCGACGGGTGACCGAGGCCGTCCGTGAGCTCTCGGGCGCCGAGCTGGACGGCTGGGACGCCGCGGCCGTCGACGCGCCCGGCGGGCATGTCCTCCAGTCGCGGGCCTGGGCGGCCCATCGAGAGGCCGGCGGCTGGCGGCCCCGGTTCCTGGCCGTCGGCGACATCCGCGCGCTGGCGCTGGTCCGGCCGTGGCCCGGCCTCGGCGGCGGATCGGCGTACCTGCCCCGGGGTCCGGTGGGACCCGGCCTGCCGTGGACCGGGGACGGCTCAGGGCCGGCGATCGGCGTGGCGCTGGCGGCCGCCACGGCGTTCCTCGCCGCGGAGGGCATGGACGTGGTCGCCGCCGACCCGGAGGTGGCCGAGGACGATGCCGGCTATCGCGCGGCGCTCGCGTCCGCCCGCTTCCGGCCGATCGAGGAGATCCAGCCGTCGCGGCACCGTACCGCGCTGGCGCTGCCGGAGGACCGCGACCCGGAGGCGGTGCTCGCCGGCGTCGCCAAGGCCACCCGGCAGCGGATCCGGCGCGCGGAGCGGGACGGGGTCGTCGTCGTCCGCCACGACGCGCGGGCCACGCTGGTCGGGGGGTTCGTCGCGCCCGGTGAGCCCGGTGAGGCCGCGCTGCGCCGGTTCTACGACCTGCTGCGCGCGACGGGGGAGCGGCGCGGGTTCGGGCTGGGCGCCCCGGGCGGGTTCGTGGCCTGGTGGGTGCGGGCGCTGGCCGCCGGCCACCTCGTCTACCTCGAGGCGCACGAGGGCGGCGAGGACGGCGGCCGCGGAGCGGTCCTGGGGGGCCTCGTGCTGTACCGCCATGGCCGCCGGCTGTCGACCGTCCACTCGGCGGACGTCGCCGACCGCCGTCCCGTGCACCCGGGCACGATGCACCTGCTGCGCTGGCGCGCGATCCAGCTCGCGCTCGCGGAGAGACGCACCGAGATGGACCTGGGCGGCGTCGACGTGGCCCGCGCCCGCCGGCAGCCGGAGCCGGGCGAGGCGACGTTCGGCCTGTACGAGCACAAGCGCAGCTTCGGGGCACGGTGGGTGGGCCTGGCCGGCGCGCACGAGGCGGTCATCCGGCCCTGGCGCTACGCGGCGGGACGGGGCCTGGCGCGCGCCACGCGGCTGTTCGGGCGCGGGGGCGGCCGATGACCGCGGGCGGACCGTCGGTCGAGGCGCAGATCGCCGCCGCGGAGCCCGGCGGCGCGCGTGCCCTCGCGGGCCTCGTGGCCCGGCTGGAGGCGGCCGGGCTGCTGCGCGAGACCGTGGGCGCCGAGGGGCCGGCCGGACGCGAGGGGGCGGCCGGCGTGCCAGCCATCGTGGTCCGGGGTGTCGTCGAGGACTCGCGCGAGGTGGGGCCGGGGTCGCTGTTCGTCGCGGTCCGCGGCTTCCACGTGGACGGGCACGACTTCGTGGCCCGCGCCGCCGCGGCCGGGGCTTCGGCGGCGATCGTGGAGCGCGAGGTCCCGGGCGCCGGCATCCCCCAGCTCGTGGTGGGCGACACGCGCCCGGTGCTCGCGACGGCCGCGGCCTGGTGGTACGGCGATCCGTCGCGCGAGATCGGCACGATCGGCATCACCGGCACGGACGGCAAGACCACGACCTCGTTCCTCGCCGTCGCGGCGCTCGAGGCCGCCGGCCGCTCGACGGGGCTGCTGGGCACCGTCGAGACGAAGGTCGGCCGCGCACGCGAGCGCCACGAGGCCCACGTCACCACGCCCGCCGCGCCTGCCCTCCAGGCCGCCCTGCGGGCGATGGCCGGCGCGGGCAACGAGGCGGCGGTCATCGAGACGACCTCGCACGCCCTGGAGCTGGACCGCGTGGCCGGCATCGCCTGGGACGCGGCGGTGTTCACCAACCTGACCCACGAGCACCTCGAGCTCCACGGCACGTTCGAGCGCTACCGGGCCGCCAAGCTCCGCCTGTTCGAGCGGCTCGCGTCCGGGCCCGGCAACCCGGCCAAGACCGTCGCCGGCCGCCCGTGGCCCAAGGCCGGGATCGTCAACGCCGACGACCCCTCCGCCGCGTGGTTCGCGACGGCGACCCGGGGGGCGGGTGCCCGGCTGCTGACCTACGGCACGGGCCCGGGCGCGGATGTCCGGGCCACCGCGATCGACGAGGACGCCCACCGCCTCCGGGTCGGCTACGCCGCGCCGTCCGGCGCCGGGACGCTCGACCTCCGGCTCGCCGGGCGGTTCAACGTCCACAACGCGCTGGCGGTCGTGGCCCTGGGCGAGGCGCTGGGGCTGGACCCGGGCGCGGTCCGCGCAGGGCTCGAGTCGGTGCCCGGCGTGCCCGGCCGGATGGAGCGCGTGGAGGCGGGCCAGCCGTTCGCGGTGATCGTCGACTACGCGCACTCCCCGGCCTCGCTCCAGGGCGTGCTGGACCTGCTGGCGCCGGTCGCGCAGGCCCGTGGCGGGGCGACGATCGCGGTGTTCGGCTCGGCGGGCGAGCGCGACACGGCCAAGCGCGCGGCCATGGGCCGGATCGCGGGGGAGCGTTGCCGCCTCGTGGTGGCCACCGACGAGGACCCCCGCGGCGAGGACCGCCACGCGATCATCGAGGCGATCGTCCGCGGCGCGGAGTCCGCCGGCCGCCGGCGGGGGACCGACGTCCTCGCGATCGCCGACCGCCGCGACGCGATCCGGGCGGCGTTCGAGCTGGCGCGACCGGGCGACGTCGTCCTGCTCGCGGGCAAGGGTCACGAGCCGACGATCCTGTACGCGGACGGCGCGATCGCGTGGGACGAGGCGCGGGTCGCGCGCGAGGTCCTCGCCGATCTCGGCTACGGGGAGCGCTGAACGTGCGTGGCTGCCTGTTCGTCATCGCGCTGGGCGTGGTGACCGTCGCGCTGGTCGTGGTCGTGGGGCTGCCCGCGCTGTTCGCCGGGGTCCTGACCGCCGGCGTCACGGCCGCCGGCCTCCAGTCGGACGACACGACCGTCACCGTGACCAGCGACCCGCCGACCGACCTCGTGGGGCTGCGCGCGGACCGGGTCCGGGTGCGTGCGACGGACGCCACGTTCCGGGGTCTCGAGATCGGCGCGCTGGACGTGACGCTGGGCGACGTGGCGATCGTGGACCGCACGGCGGGCTCGGTGGACGGGCGGCTCACCGACGTCGTGGTGCCCAACGTCGGCGCGCGCGAGGTGCGCCTCACGTCCATCACGCTGGGCGGCGGCGGCGAGGTCGTCACCGCGACGACCACCGTGGAGGCGGCGCAGGCCGAGCGCCTGGTCGGCGACGCGCTGGAGGCCGAGCTCGGCACCCGCCCGGCCTCGGTCACCCTCACGGCTCCCGACCGGATCTCCGTGAACGTCGGCGTCGCCGTCCACGGGCGGCTGTCGGTGACCGCCGCCGGCGACCTCGTCGTCACCGTGAGCGACGGCCCGACGGCCGGCCAGTCGATCACGCTCCTCCGGGGGGGCGAGGACCTGCCGATCCGGCTGACGAGCGTCAGGGTCACGGCCGGCGGCGGCATGCGGCTGGCCGGCGAGCTGGCGGTGGGCCTCCTGGGCTGACTCCCCACGATCGGGGCGGAGCGCCCGGCGGAGTAGACTCCCACGCATGGCAGAACCGGTCGTCCGCGATCCCGAGGTGCCGCTTGCCGCGACGCGCGCCGCCGCGACGAAGGCTGCGCCCGCGACCGGTGCCGGCCAGCGCCGGGGTCCCCGCCGCGCGGCCGCGCCGGCCAGGAAGGCCGAGACCTGGGACCTCGACGAGCTTCGCCGCCAGCTCCTCGCCTCGCTCCGCGAGCACCAGCAGCAGCCGGACCTCTCGATCGTGGACCGCGCGTTCGACCTCGCGGTCGAGGCGCATGCGACGCAGGTCCGCGCATCGGGCGAGCCCTACGTCACGCACCCGATCGCCTCGGCCCAGATCCTCGCCGACCTCGGCATCGACCCCGTGGCCGTGGCGGCCGCGCTGCTCCACGACGTGCCCGAGGACACCGAGTCCAGCCTCGCCGACGTCGAGGAGCGGTTCGGGCCGGAGGTCGCCCACCTCGTGGACGGCGTCACCAAGCTGTCCCGCTTCAGCACCCATTCCCACGAGCAGCAGCAGGCCGAGAACATCCGGAAGATGTTCCTGGCCATGGCGGACGACATCCGCGTCGTCCTGATCAAGCTCGCGGACCGCCTGCACAACATGCGGACGCTGGGCGCGCTGGGCCTCGAGAAGCAGCAGCGCATCGCCCGCCAGACGATGGAGATCTACGCGCCGCTGGCGGAGCGGCTCGGGATCTGGCAGATCAAGTGGGAGCTCGAGGACCTCAGCTTCAAGGCGCTCGAGCCGGAGGCGTACCGGGACCTCGCCCGCCTGCTCGACACCCGGCGCAAGGGCCGCGAGAGCTACATCGAGCGGGCGATCGAGGAGCTGCGGCCGCGGCTGGCGGAGGCCGGCATCGAGGCGGAGCTCCAGGGCCGCCCGAAGCACATCTACAGCATCTGGAAGAAGATGCAGCGCAAGGGCGCGGAGTTCGGCGAGATCTACGACGTCTACGCCATCCGCCTGCTCGTGCACGAGGTGCGCGACTGCTACGCGGCCCTGGGCATCGTCCACTCGATCTGGCGCCCGATCCCCGGCCAGTTCGATGACTACATCGCCGTCCCCAAGAACAACCTGTACCAGTCGCTGCACACCGCGGTCATCGCGCTCGACGGCAAGCCGCTCGAGATCCAGATCCGGACCCATGCGATGCACCAGGTGTCCGAGGTCGGCATCGCCGCCCACTGGCGGTACAAGGAGGGGTCCAAGGCCGAGCGCGACTACGACGCGAAGCTCGCCTGGCTCCGCCAGCTCATGGAGTGGCAGCGCGACGTCAGCGAGTCGGACGCCACGGAGTTCGTCGAGGGGATCAAGCTCGACATCTTCCAGGACCAGGTGTTCGTGTTCACGCCGCGCGGCGACATCAAGGACCTGCCGGCGGGCGCCACGCCGCTCGACTTCGCGTACCGGATCCACACCGACATCGGGCACCGCACGATCGGCGCCAAGGTCAACAACCGCCTGGTGCCGCTCGACTACCGGCTCAAGAACGGCGACATCGTCGAGATCGTGACCACCAAGGGCGAGCACGGCCCGTCCCGCGACTGGCTGAACCTCGTCCGCACCTCCCACGCCCGGGAGAAGATCCGCCAGTGGTTCAAGAAGAAGGACCGCGCGGAGAACATCATCCACGGGCGGGAGTCGCTGGAGCGCGAGCTCCGCCGCCTCGCCCGGACCAGCCTCCAGGCCGTCGGCCACGACAAGGTGGCCGAGGTGGCGAGGGCCTACCAGCACGAGACGGTGGACGACTTCCTGGCCGCCATCGGCTACGGCGCGATCTCGGCCCAGACGGTCGTCATGCGCCTCGGCGTCCTCGACGACGGCGAGATCACGCTGCCCACGGTCGCCCCGCACCAGCCGACCCGGCCCGGCGGCGTCCGGGTCAAGGGCGTGGGCGACCTGCTGGTGCGGTTCGCGAAGTGCTGCCACCCGATCCCGGGCGACCCCATCCAGGGCTTCATCACCCGGGGCAAGGGGATCACCGTCCACCTCCGCTCCTGCCCCACGGTCCTCAACGAGCGCGAGGTGAGCCGCCTCATCGACGTGGAGTGGGAGGCGGCACCGGCGCAGACCTACCCGATCGCGATCCGGGTGGAGGCGTACGACCGGACGGGCCTGCTGTCGGACATCACACAGGTCATGGCCGAGCACCGGGTCAACATCCTGGCCGCCAACGTGGGCGTGAACTCGGACCACACGGCGGTCGTCGCGATGACGCTCCAGGTGGCGTCCGTGGCCGAGCTGGCGAAGGTCATGAGCCGCGTCGAGCAGCTCAAGGACGTGCTCAGCGTCCAGCGCGACCTGAGCTGACCTCCGCGCGCACGCCGGCCGGCACGACCTCGCCGCGCGCCCGCGCCGCGGACATGGCCCGGGCGCGGATCCTGCGCAGCCAGGCGAGGCCCGCGACGCCGACCGCGACGCACGCGACGCCCGACATCGCGAGCGACGCCTCGACCCCGAACCGCGACGCGACGTAGCCGACCAGCAGGCCGCCCAGCGGCGTCGAGCCCACGAACACCGTGGTGTAGACGGCGATCACGCGGCCACGGAGCTCGTCGGGCACGTTGAGCTGGATCGTCGTGTTGGCGGTGGCGGCCATCGCGATCGCGCCCATGCCCACGAAGGCCATCGCCACCAGGGCCGCCGCGAAGGCGTGCACGACCGCCGCGGTCAGCAGCGCGAGGCCCAGCACCAGCGCTCCGCCGCCGATGATCGCCGGCTGCGAGCGGCCGGAGAACGCGATCAGCATCGCAGCGCTGAACGAGCCGATCCCGCTGGCGGCCATCAGGAAGCCATAGCCCGTGGCGTCGGTGTGGAGCACCTCGCGGGCGAAGGCCGGGATGATCACCCCGAAGTTCATGCCGAACGTGGACGCGAGGCCCACCACGATCGTCGCCAGCAGGACGAGGTCCGTCCGACGCACGTACCGGATGCCCTCGGCCAGCGTGGTGCGGACCTCCGCGACGCTGGTGGGCCGGGCGAGGAGCGGCGGCCGGTTGAGCTCCTCGTCGCGCATCAGCGCGTAGCCGCCGATCACGGCCAGGAACGACAGGCCGTTGACCAGGAACGCGATGCTCGTGTCGCCGCCCGCGGCCCCGATCACGAGGCCCGCGATGGCCGGGCCGACGATGCGCGCGCCGTTGAACACGGCCGAGTTGAGCGCGACCGCGTTGGCCACGTCCTCGCGGCCGACCATCTCGACGACGAACGCCTGCCGGGTGGGCATGTCCACGGCGTTCGAGACGCCGAGCAGCGCGGCGAACAGCACGATGTGCCACACCTCGATCAGGCCGGACACGACGAGCCCGAACAGCGCGAACGCCAGCAGCATCTGGGTCACCTGGGTGGCGATCAGCGTGCGGCGCTTGGGCAGGGCGTCCGCGATCAGCCCGCCGAACAGCCCCAGGACCGAGACCGGCAGGAACTGCATCGCCGCCACGAGGCCGAGGAGGAACGGGTCGCCGGTGAGCTCCAGCACCAGCCACGCCTGGGCGACACTCTGCATCCAGGTGCCCACCAGGGAGACGAGCTGGCTGCCGAAGAACAGCCGGTAGTTCCGGTGCCGGAAGGCCCGCGAGGCGTTGGCCAGCGCGAACCCCGAGGCGGGGGAGGGGAGGCCGCGACGCGGCTCGCGGATCACCGGCGGGCCTTCCCGTGCTCGTGGGGCGTGGGCTCGCGGCCGGACTCCACCTCCTCGAGGTGGCCGACGAGGTGGTCGCGACGCGCCCGGGCATCGAGGATCATCGCCTCGAGGCGGTCGATCTTGGTGCGCAGGGTCTCGACCTGGCGGTCCACGCGGGCGATCGCCTCGACGAGGATCTCGCGCCGCTCCGCCTGGTCGTGGGTGGCCCGGAACCGGGCGCGGATGCGGTCCCGCGCCTGCTCGTCCTCGAGCAGCTGGCGGATCTCGGCGAGCGAGAACCCCGCGTCGTCGCGCAGCCCGCGGATGGACCGGAGCCGTTCGAGGTCCTCGGTGTCGTACAGGCGGTAGGCGCCCTCGGAGCGGGCCGCCGGAGCGAGCAGCCCGACCT
Organism: uncultured Anaerolineaceae bacterium; assembly: GCA_964371685.1. Classification (GTDB taxonomy): domain Bacteria; phylum Chloroflexota; class Limnocylindria; order Limnocylindrales; family CSP1-4; genus CAIXZV01. The sequence goes on along the minus strand of CAYJOH010000028.1, from coordinate 1,711 downwards.
CCTCGTAGTAGCGGATGGACCGCGGCGTGAGGCCGGTCTCGGCGGCGACCTCCTGGATGCGCAGGAGGCGCGGCGAGGTCGGTGCGGGGTCGGCGATCGACGGGCGGCTCACGCCGGTCAGCGTACCAAACCTTGCCGTTGACGTAAAGGTTAGAGTCTGCCCGCGTGGACGTGCTATGATGGTCGTCTCGCGGCCTTACGCCGCGACGCGCCGCGTGGTCGATCCCCTCTTCGAACGGACCGTGCGTGACCGCTGTCCCAGTTCGGGGAGCGAGGGAGGCCCACATGGCCACCGGCACCATCAAGCGGATCATCGGCGACCGCGGATTCGGATTCATCCTGGCGGAGGACGAGAAGGAGTACTTCTTCCACCGCGGCGGGCTGGACGCCACGCTCGAGTTCGACCGCCTCGTCGGCGGCGAGCACGTGGAGTTCGACGTCGAGGCCTCGCCCAAGGGTCCCCGAGCCGTTCGCGTCCGCGCGGCCTGACGGCCGCGGGGGCTCGAAGGAGCCGCGCCGTGGTCCGGACCGCATTCGTGGCCAGCTACCCGCCGCGCCAGTGCAGCGTCGCGCGCTTCACGCACAACCTGGCGTCGGCGGTCGGCGGCCGCGAGATCGTCGCGCTGTACTCGGCCGACGATCCCAAGCCTTCGCCGCTCGAGGTCCATCACCGGATTCGGACCGACGAGCCCGAGGACTACGTTCGCACGGCGCGGTCCCTTTGCGACTGCTCGGACGTCGCATCCATCCAGCACGACTTCGACGTCTGGGCCGCGCAGGACGGCCGCAGCGTGCTGGAGTTCGTCAACAACCTCGACGTTCCGTCGGTGGCCACCCTCCACTCCGTCCCGGGCACGCCCGACCGGCGTGAGCACGACATCCTCGCGGAGCTGGTCCAGGCCGTCACCGTCAGCGTCGTGACCTCGCGGGCGGCCGCAACCCTGCTCGAGGAGGCCTATGGGGCCGACCCGAGGCGGGTCGAGGTCATCGCCCACGGGGTGCCGGAGCTGCCGCTCGTGGACGCGGCGACGGTCAAGCCCGCGATGGGACTCGCCGGTCGCGACGTCCTCCTGAGCTTCGGCCAGGTCGGCCCCGACAAGGGCTGGGAGCTCGCGATCTCGGCCTTGCCGCAAATCGTCGCCGCGCACCCCGCCGCCACCTACGTGATGGTCGGCGCCACCCACCCCGACGTGCTCCGCCGCGACGGGGAGGCGTACCGCGAGTCGCTCGTGGCGCTGGCCGGCAAGCTGGGCATGACCGACCACGTGCTGTTCGTCGACCGGTTCGTGGGCCGGGTGGAGCTGACCCGCTGGCTCGAGGCGGCCGACCTCGTGATCGCGCCCTCCACGGACCCGGCGCGCAGCGCGACCGGAACGCTGGCCTACGCGATGGCCGCCGGCCGCGCGGTGATCTCGACCCCGTTCATCCCCGCCGCAGAGCTCCTGGCCGACGGCCGGGGCGTGATCGTGGCTCCCGGCAGCGCCGCGGCGATCGCCGAGGCGGCGATGCGCCTCCTGGCCGACGCCGGCGAGCGGGCGGCGATCGGCCGCCGCGCGCACGAGCACAGCCGGCCGCGGACGTGGTGGAACGTCGCGGCCCAGTACCGCGAGCTGTTCGGCCGGGTCGTGGCCGACCCCGTCAGCGGGCGGCCGTCGCTCGCCGGTTCGCTCCGCCAGGCGCGCCAGAAGCCGCACGCGCCCCAGGCCGCCGC
>CAYJOH010000027.1:7096-12267 GCA_964371685.1 uncultured Anaerolineaceae bacterium | reverse complement strand
TGGGGGTAGCCGTGAGCGAGGGCGCCTGAGACGGGCTCGCCGATGGCGTCACCGCCGCGCACGACGTTGCGATCAGTGCCGCTGCCGCGAGCGACGCGAGGCGCGTAAGCCGCCTGCCGGTGCCGAGACTGCCATGCGTGTGGTCCATGACCGCCGCCTCCGGGACGCCTTCGCTCCGACGACGCGTGGTCCCGCGAGGTGTTGCGCTTCGGTCGTCAGCGGGACGTCATGCCCCGGCCCCGCTCTGCTGGTCCGGCGCCCGGCTCACTCCCACCCGGCATGCTGCGATGATCTCGCGGCCACGATCCCGGAGCGCGAGCGCCCGCGGATCGCCCTGCCGGATGCCCGCCTCCAGGGCATCGAGCGCATCGAAGTAGGCGTTCCAGCCCGCCCGCTCGCGGCGGATCTCGTCGCGGACCCGCACCCGGTCGAGCGTCCGATCGAGGGCCTCGCCGAGCCGTCGGGCGCCGACCAGCGCGAACTCGTGGGCCGCTGGCAGGTCGCCGTCCATGACGAAACGCGCGAAGCGCAACCCGAACCGGAGCAGTGTGATGGTGACGGGCAGGTGCGACACGAAGCAGCCGGTGAAGGGATCGAGCAGATCCTTGACATCGGCCGGACCGGGCAGGCCGTCCGCCCCGTCACCGGAGATCGCTTCGACACAGGCCGAGAAGTCCAGGATCCGGACGTAGTCGCCGACCAGCGTCCCGATCCGTGCCGCGGCGATCGAATCGCCGGCGAACGCCTCCTTGTCGTGGCGCATGACGAGGCCTGCGGCATGCGCGTAGGCCAGACGCGGCCCGGTGCGCCCGAGCACCGGGAGGAGATACGCCTGGTCCTCGGCCCGGCCGACGAAGCTGGGTGTGAACGGGCGCTGCCGGCGGAGAGCGTCCACGAGCACGCCGTTCGTGCCGCCCGTCACGTGGATCCGTTCGAGGCAAGCCGTGCCGGCGCCGCGGGGCCACGACGCACGGCGCTCCGTCATCTCGACCGCGGTCGAGACCGCTTGCGTCAGCCGGCTGAAGAAGACGTGCTCGTCGATCGCCGGCGATCCGTGCGGGTACGGAACGTCGGGGGTGAACAGCCCGCGGCCGATGTCGCGTTCGTTGACGAGCGACCCGGCGATCATCCCCAGCTCCACGGGCCGGCCCTTGGCGTCGACGCCGTGCGCCCCCCAGGCCGCGCGGGTGAGATGCTCGAACGCGGACCGGCCGGTGGCGGCCACGAGGTCCGCCTGCGGGAAGACCTGGTCGAGGTCGATCTTGAACGTGGCGCGGACGCGCGCGTCGACGACGACGTGCCACAGGGCGGCCACGGCCTTGAGGAAGCTGTAGTGCCGGCCGTACGCGCCGTCGACGCCGAACACGACCCGCAGGAGGTCCGCGGAACCAGCCCCGCCGGCCGCCGGGGCGATCACGTCGTCGATGAGCCTGCCGGTGTCGGCTTCCGTGAAGGCATGGACCGCGAGATGGCGAAGGCCGCCTGACCTGGCCAGCTCCGCCTCGATGTACGGCCGGGCCGCGCGCCGGAGGCCATCGTGCGTGACCGTCACGGAGAGCACGCAGGGCATGGTGCCAAGCCCGCCACCGCCCGGGCGGCGCGCATTCTCGAACTCCAGCGCCTCGTCGAGGCCGCGGAGCCCGTAGAGGAGCTCGTTCGCACTCGGCTCGACGCCGACCTGGATCGGGTGGTCGAACCACTGGCGCTGGGGTTCGCTGGCGGCAGCGGCCAGGTCGCGCAGCAGCCCGGGAGGGTAGGGCAGGGCGGCAACCGGGCGGGACGAGGCCGGGAGCGTGAGCAGGACGTTCGAGGTGAACAGGACCTCACGGCCGGGATCGACGATCGGGTCGGGGTTGGGCCGTTCGATCTGCACGGTGCGCCGGGCGCGGAGCGCCGCCTCCCGTGCCGGCTCGGAACCGACGATGCCGACGCCCTCCGGGAAGAAGACGGACCACAGCGCCTCGGTCGCGTCTCGGTCGCCGATCCCGGCGTCGGCGAGCCGCGCTGCCGCGGTGGCCATCCGTGCGGCCAGCGCCGGGTCCGCCGCGCCACGCGTCGCGACCTCGTCGCGGACCAGGTCGACCGCTCGCCGCAGGAACCCCGCGACCTCGCCGGCCGTGCCGCCGCGCGCCCGGTCCAGCATGGCCATCGCCCGATCGTGCGCGGGGTGCTCCGGGCCACACAGCACCACCAGGAACGCCCCGTCGAGTGCCGCGATGGTGTCGGCCCCGGCCATCAGGCTCCCGGCATCCAGCAGCGGCGGGGCGCCATCGGTCACGGCCGCGCCGACCATCCGGCCGACGATCAACTCGAAGGACTCGATCATTGCGCGCCACCATACGCGATCCGACGGTCCAGCCCGCCTCGCTCGCGCGGCCACCGCCTCGCGCGACGGGACCCCGATGGGCGGCCTTGAGCGGCTAGGATCGAGGCCGCCGTCGGCCGTCCCGCCGACTCGTGCGCGTGCACACCGGAGGGAGACTCGGATGGACGAGCCGCAGCGGAGCAGCAAGGCGCAGGTCCCGGACCAGGCCCGGGTCGTCATCATCGGCGGCGGCGTCATCGGCGCCAGCATCGCCTACCACCTCGCGAAGCTGGGCTGGACGGATACGGTCCTGCTGGAGCGACGGCAGCTGACCGCCGGCACGACGTGGCACGCGGCGGGGCTGATCACCTCGGCCGGCATGGCCACCGAGACGCTGCTGTGGATGGCCCGCTACACGCGCGACCTGTGCACGACCCTCGAGGCCGAGACCGGGCAGGCGACCGGCTTCCGGCCGATCGGCCACCTCCATCTCGCGACCACTCCCCAGCGACTCGAGACGCTTCGCCGCGAGGCCGCCTTCGTGCGCGGCTTCGGCGTGACCAACGAGGAGCTCTCCGCGGCCGAGTTCGGACGGCTGTGGCCGGCGGCGAAGACCGACGACGTCCTGGCCGCGTTCTACGTCCCGGACGAGGGCCGGGTGAACCCTGCGGACCTCACGCAGGCGTATGCCCGTGGCGCCCGGATGGCCGGCGCCCGCATCGTCGAGGGCGTGACCGTCACCGGCATCACGCGGGCGCGCGGCCGGGTCACGGGCGTCGAGACCGACCACGGGCCGATCCGCGCCGAGTACGTCGTCAACGCGGCCGGCATGTGGGGCCGCGAGGTCGGGGAGATGGCGGGCGTATCCGTCCCGCTCCAGGCCGCCGAGCACTACTACCTGATCACCGACACGGTGGACTGGGCGCACCCGGACCTGCCGATCGTCGAGGACCCGGACTGCTACGGCTACTACCGCGAGGAGGGTGGCGGCATCCTCGTCGGCCTGTTCGAGCCGAAGGCCGCCGCCTGGTCGCTGGACCGGGTGCCCGGCGAGGTCGCCTTCGCCAGCCTGCCGCCAGACTGGGACCGGATCGGCCCCTACCTGGACGGGGCGATGGCGCGCTTCCCGTCCCTCCGCGACGCCGGGATCCGCACGATGTTCTGCGGCCCGGAGAGCTTCACGCCGGACGTGATGCCGCAGCTGGGCGAGGCACCCGAGCTGCGCAACTTCTTCGTCGCCTGCGGTCTCAACTCGCTGGGCATCCTGCTCAGTGGCGGCGTCGGCAGCCTGACGGCGCGCTGGATCGCGGACGGCGTGCCGCCGGTGGACGTGACGGGCATGACGGTGGACCGCACCCAGACGTACGAGACCACGCGCCGCTTCCGGCACGACCGAGCGGTGGAGCAGCTGGGCGCCCTGTTCGGCGACGCGTCGTTCCCGTCGTGGCACGCGTGGTCGGCCCGCAACGTGCGGCGGTCCGTGATCCATGACCGGCTCGCCGCCGCCGGCGCCCACTTCTCGGTGTCCTCGGGCTGGGAGTACCCGGAGTGGTTCGACATCGACGGGTCGCACCCGGACCTGCCGCAGGGCTGGGGCCGCAACGCCGCCTTCGACTACCAGGCGGCCGAGCACCGGGCCGTGCGCGAGGGCGTGGGCATGCTGGACATGTCGATCATGGCCAAGTTCCTGGTCCAGGGCCGGGACGCCGAGCGGGTGCTCAACCGGGTGTGCACCAACGACGTGTCGGTGCCGGTGGGCCGGATCGTGTACACGCAGTGGGTCAACGCGGCGGGCGGGATCATCGCGGACCTCACGGTGACCCGGCTCGCGGAGGACCGGTACCTGCTCGTGGTCACGGACCTGATCCACCGCCGGATGGCGCCCTGGATCGAGCGCCACCTCGCCGACGGCGAGTTCGCCACCGTGACCGACGTGACCGCGGGGACGACGCTGCTCACCGTCCAGGGCCCTCGCTCGCGCGAGCTGCTGGCGGGGCTCACCAGCGCCGACCTCTCGAACGAGGCGTTCCCGTACCTCACGGCCCGCGAGATCGACCTCCACTACGCTCGGGTGCTCGCGATGCGGGTGACCTACGTGGGCGAGCTGGGCTGGGAGCTGCACGTCCCCGCGGACCTCGCGCTGACCGTGTACGACGCGCTCCACGAGGCCGGCGCGGCCGTGGGCTTCCGGGACGTGGGCCTGGGCGCGATGGGCAGCCTGCGGCTCGAGAAGGCGTACCGCGACTTCGGCCTCGACATCGACAACACGGACACGCCGACCGACGTCGGCCTCGGGTTCACCGTGGCCTGGGACAAGCCCGGCGGCTTCGTCGGCCGCGACGCGCTCCTGCGCGCGCGCCACGACGGCCCGCCCCGCCGCCGGCTGGTCCAGGTGCTGCTGGAGGACCCGGAGCCGCTGCTCTACCACGGCGAGCCCGTGCTCCGGGACGGGCGCTGGTTCGGCTACGTTCGGGCGGGGGCCTACGGGCACACGCTCGGCGCCTCGGTGGGGCTGGCGATGGTCGAGGACGAGGCGGGGATCCCGGCCGAGTCGATCGATGGCGGCCGGTTCGAGGTCGACGTCGCGGGCGCGCGCTACCCGGCGCGGGCGTCGATCCGGCCGCTGTACGACCCGGACCGGCTGCGGATCAAGGCCTGACCGAGCTGCCGCGGCGGAGCGACGTCCCGCGGGGCGGACCGGCGCCGTACGATGGTCGGCATCGGCCGTCCGGCCGTGAGGAGGGAGCGCGATGACCTGGCAGGGATCCGGGGCGCCCGGCGACAACGCGGGCGACGGCCCGGCCAACGACGAGACGCGGACCGACTGGCCCGGCCTGACCGGGGGAACGCAGGAGCCGCTCCCCAC
>CAYJOH010000027.1:0-6996 GCA_964371685.1 uncultured Anaerolineaceae bacterium | reverse complement strand
AGACGCGGACCGACTGGCCCGGCCTGACCGGGGGAACGCAGGAGCCGCTCCCCACCGCCCCGCCACCCCCCGGCCCCGCCGACGCGCAACCCGTCCAACCCGTCCAACCCGCCGCTCCCGCGCCGGCCGAGCCGCCCGCTCCGCCCCCCGGACCGCCCGCCGCCCCGTCGCCCGCACCCGGCTACGGGGCCCAGCCACCGGGCTACGGCGCCCAGCCACCGGGCTACGGCGCCGCGCAGCCCGGCTATGGCGCGCCGCAGGGTGCGCCGGTCACCTGGGCACCGCCCAGCACCACCTACGCGCCCACCGGCCTCGAGGTCCCGGGCGTCGCCGGCCTGCGCTTCGGCGGCACGCTCCACCGTGTCATCGCGTACTGGATCGACGGGATCCTGATCGGGATCGCGGCCTCCATCCTCGCGGGGATCGCCGCGTCCGCGGCCAGCGGCAGCACGGCCATCGCCACGCTGATCACGGCCGTCGTGTACATCGGCATGGAGTTCCTGTACTTCGTCGGGATGTGGACGAGCGGCAGCCGGGCCACGCTCGGCATGCGGGTCATGAAGCTCCAGATCGGCAACGCGTTCGACGGCAAGACGCTGACGATGACCCAGGCGGTCACCCGCTGGTTCGCCCTGGGGTTGCCGTTCCAGGCGGCGGGCTTCGTGCCCCAGCTGGCGGCGATCGCCGGCCTCGCCGCCCTGTGGTCGCTGGTGCTGCTGGTCAGCACGGCGGTGAGCCCCACCCGCCAGGGCGTCCACGACCGGATCGCGAACACGGCCATCGTGCAGCCGATCGGCGCCTCCACGCCGGCCGTCGCGTGTCTCGTGCTGCTCCTGCTGCTCCTGCTCGTGCCGCTGATCTCGATCGTCGCGCTGATCCTCCTGGGCGGGCAGGTGTCGGCGATCCTGTCGGCGGTGGGGGAGTCCGTCTAGGCGTGACCTGGGCCGCCCGGCCCTACACTGGCCGGGTGGACGACCGCGCGAACGAGGGGCTCGACGCCGCGCAGCTGACCGGGCTCAACGACATGGACCCGGAGGCGTTCCGGGCCGCCGCGCACGCCGTCGTGGATCGGATCGCCGATTACCTCGCGAGCGTGGAGTCCTACCCGGTCCTGCCGGGCATCGAGCCGGGCTCGATCGGTCCCCGGTTCCCCGAGCACGCCCCCGAGCACCCCGAGCCACTGGCCTCGATCCTGGCCGACGTGGACCACCTCGTCCTCCCCAACGCGACCCACTGGCAGCACCCCGGCTTCTTCGCGTACTTCGCGACCACGGCGTCCGGGCCCGGCATCCTGGGCGAGTTCATCACCGCCGCCCTGGGCCAGAACCCGATGCTGTGGCGGACGTCGCCGATCGGCACCGAGCTCGAGACGGTCGTCGTCCGCTGGCTGCGCGAGGCGCTGGGGTTGCCCGACGCCTTTGGCGGGCTGCTGACCGACACCGCCGCGCCGGCGACGCTGATCGCGCTCGCCGCCGCGCGCGAGGCCGCGGGGCTCGACGCCGCGGCGAGGGGCCTGGCAGGCGGCGGGGCGGCGGGTGGCACGGCCGGCGAGCCGCGCGTCTACGCGTCGGCGGAGGCCCACAGCTCGGTCGACAAGGCGTGCATGACGCTGGGCCTTGGCCGGGCCGCGCTGGTCAAGGTCGCCACCAACGAGCGGTACGAGATGGACATGGCCGCCCTGGAGCGAGCGATCGCGCAGGACCGGGCGGCCGGCCGACGCCCCATCGCCGTCGTGGCCACCATCGGCACGACCTCGTCGACGTCCGTCGACCCGGTCGCCGCCATCGCGGACATCGCGGCCCGCGAGGGGCTGTGGCTCCACGTGGACGCCGCGTACGCGGGCGTGGTGGCGCTGCTGCCGGACCACTGGGCGCCGTTCGCGGGCTGGGAGCGCGCGGATTCGATCGTGGTCAACCCCCACAAGTGGCTGTTCACGCCGCTCGACGCGTCGCTGCTGGTGTCGCGGCGGATGGACCAGGTCCGCGCGGCGTTCAGCCTCGTGCCCGAGTACCTGCGCACGCTGGACCGGGCGAGCCCCGTCCTCGACTACAACGAGTACCAGCCGCAGCTGGGCCGCCGGATGCGGGCGCTCAAGCTGTGGATGCAGCTCCGCTGGTTCGGGCTCGACGGCCTCCGCCGGCGGATCGCCTTCCACCTCGACCAGGCGGCGGACTTCGCCCGATGGGTGGACGAGGACTCGGACTGGGAGCGGCTGGCGCCGACCCCGTTCTCCACCGTCTGCTTCCGGTACCGGCCGGCCGCCCTGGCCGGCCGCGAGGACGAGCCCGAGGTCCATGCCCGCCTCGACGACCTGAACACGCGGCTGATGGACGCGGTCAACCGCAGCGGCGAGGTGTTCCTGTCGCACACCCGGCTGCGCGACCGGTTCACGATCCGGATGGCCATCGGCAACCTGCGCACGGAGGCTCGCCACGTGGAACGCGCGTGGGCGCTGCTCCGGCGCGAGGCCGCCCGCCTGGACGCCTGACGCGCGCCCGGGGCGCCCGCACGAGGAGAACGAGATGTCCGAACCGACCGAGGTCCTGTACTTCTACCGCACGCGCTGGGGCGCCCACGACGAGTTCGTGGAGCTGTTCCGCCGGAACCACTGGCCGATCCTGCGTGAGCAGCTGGCGGCCGGGCGATATGCGAACGTCGAGATGTGGACGCCCCGGTTCCATGGCGAGGGCCGCGCGGACTGGGACGTGCTGGTGTCGATCACGTACCGCGACTGGGCGGCGATCCAGGAGCACAGCGACGCCGAGATCGCGCGCCGGCTGTACCCGGACCAGGAGGCGTTCAAGGCCGAGGAGCGGCACCGCTTCTCGCTCCTCGACGCGCACTGGGACGTGGTGCTCGAGGCGAGGCCGCTGGAGCGGTAGCGGCAGCCGGTCAGATCGTCGGCTTGAGGATCATCAGCGCGACGATCACCAGCACGAGCCCCGTCACGAGGAGCCCGATGGCCTGCGCGCGGCGGGCCGTCGCGGCGTAGTCGGGGGTGCCCGGGTCCACGGTCGCCAGCGCGAGCTGCCGGCGCAGCGCCGGCGCGTAGAGGGTGATGCCGAGGACCGCGACCAGCACGTACAGCACGATCGCCGCGCTGATCCACAGGGCCTCGAAGCGGAACGGGCCGGTCAGGACCATCCCCACCCCCGCGAGGAGGGTGACGATGTAGGCGGGGTTCGCAACGCTGCGGTCGAGGCGCCGGATGCTCTCGATGACGAACACCAGCCGCTCCCGGTCGAGGCCGGCGCGCGACAGCCAGAAGGCGTAGGTCAGGTTCGCCCCCAGCGCGACGACGACCGACACGACGTGGACGAGCTTGAGGATCTGCCAGGCTTCCATCGCCCGATCCTAGCCAACCGGGCGCGTTCCGCCAAGACTGGCGACGGCCGTCCGAGGCAGTCGGAAGTCGCCGGATTCGCCGACCGTGCCCGTCGCGCGAGGCGCTGCCGGAGGTCCGAGCGCACGACATCCCTGTCATCCGACCGCCAGGTGGGCACTCGCCGCCGTGGCGGCCCCCGGGAACGGTGCATGCCGGTGGGATCGCCGCTCGCGGGCCGCTGTCGACCACTCCGCTGGGCATTCGTCAGGATGAGCGCCGGATGCGACCGCGTCCGCTGGCCAGTGCCCGCGTCGCGGGCATTTGGCAGGGAGTGGACGGCGCGCGGGCGAAGCGGTGGGTCCCGGCTGTGCCTGCGCCCACCGTCCCGTGGGGGGCCTACCAGACGTTGCCGGCGCCGGGCGTGTAGTTCGACGCGATCACCGAGTCCGCGATGATCGTGTCGGCGCGCAGGACCCCGTCGGCGGTCGTGAGCGGGGCGGCGAGCGTGATCGTGCCGCCGCTGACCGTCGTGTTCGAGCCGTCCGAGGTCACCGGGCCGCCCGCACCGGAGGTCCCGCCTGCCGGGCCAGGGGCCGTGGTGTCGACCTCGGTCGTGATCTCGTCGATCGTCACCTCCCGCTGGACGGCGGGTCGCGCGCCGACGAGCGCCGCCACCGCCGCGTTGCCGGCCGACCGCTGGAGCGCCAGCAGCCCGGGCGCCGCCGAGCCCGCATGGCCGAGCCGCGGGTCCGCGCCGTGCACGAGCGGCGGGGCGGTCTCGGGGGCCATGCCGTCGGCAGGCTCCGGGTGGTGAACGCGGGCCACCGTCGCGGCCTGCTCGTCGAGCGGGCCGGCGGGGTCGTGACGGACGTTCATCTGCCCCTTTCGTGCGGGTCCTTGTCGCCCCGATCCTAGACGGCGACCGCCGCGCCGTGGGTGCCCCGTCGTGCGGACGTGGTGCCCGATCGGGCGAACGGCCCCGGGTGCGCGCCACGCCACCCGTCCCGCGCGCCGCCGCCCGACCCGCGATAATGCGGCCCTGACCCCGCCCGACACCCGGAGGCCCGTGTCGCCTGTGCCGCCCATCAGCGAGCTGTCCCGCATCGAGCCCGTGTACCTCGAGCGCCTGGAGAAGCAGGGCGTGTTCACCACGGGGATCCTGCTCGAGGTCTCGGAGACACCCACCCGCCTCCAGTACCTGGCCGACCACGTCAAGGCCACGATCAACGACGTGTCCACGTGGCGCGACGAGGCGCTGATGCTCAACCTCGCCGGCTTCGGGCCGCGCGAGCACCAGTTGTTCGTCCAGGCCGGCATCGAGGGGCTGCGCGACCTGCTCGCGGTGGACCTGGACGCGTTCCGGGAGCGCCTCGGGCGCGCGGCCACGGAGCTCAACTGGGAGGCGCCGCCGGCGCTCATGATCGAGACCTGGTGGGAGCAGGCGCGGACGCTGGCCGAGGCCTGACCGCCGCGCCGGGTACCATCGGCGCCTGATGCAGTCGCTCCGTGGCGGCCTCGCCGCCTTCGCCGTGGGCGTGGCCAGCGTGCTGGTCGTGCTGGCTCTGGCCATCCTCCCATTCCTCAACCCGCTGTGGGTGGGCTTCGCCCAGGAGCGCGCGCAGGTCGCCGCCTGGACGGGCCTCCCGGGCGCCGACGTCCGGGCCGTGACCGACGCGATCCTGGCCGATCTGGTTCTCGGCCCACCCGACTTCGACGTCGCGCTGGCCGGGCAGCCCGTCCTCGACGAGGCCGAGCGCGGGCACATGCGCGACGTGCGGACGGTGTTCCTGGGCCTGTACCTCGCGGCGGCGGTCGGGGCGCTCGTCCTGGTCGCCGCGTTCCTGCTCGCCCGGGGCCGCTCGCGTGCCCGGCTGTGGCGGCGGCTGTCGCGGACCGGCCTCGCGATCGCGGGCGTGACCGTGGCCGGCGGGCTCCTCGCCCTGGTGTTCTTCGACGCGGCCTTCGCGCTGTTCCACCGGGTGTTCTTCCCGCAGGGGAACTGGCAGTTCGACCCGGCCACGGACCGCCTCGTCCAGCTGTTCCCGCAGTCGTTCTGGGTGGAGACCTCGGTCGCGGTGGGGGTCGTGGCGATCGTCATCGGGCTCGCGCTGGCGTGGCTCGGCGGGCGGCGGGCGGCGGCGATCGAGCGGCAGACGGCGGGCACCCCGGCGACGCTCAACGCGGTCCCGGTCCGATGATCGGCGAGGGCCTGCCGATCGGGCGGCTGTTCGGCATCGAGATCCGGGTGTCGATCATCTGGGCGGTGCTGCTGGCGATGATCGCGCTCATCGGCGCCGAGCAGGCGTCGGTGACGGCGCCCGGGATCCCGTTCGCGCTCCAGTGGGTCGTCGGGGGGGCCGTGGCGGCCGGGTTCCTCGTGTCGGTGCTCGCCCACGAGCTCGTGCATGCGATCGTCGCGCGGCGCCGCGGCGTGCCCACCACCTCGATCGTGCTGGGGTTCATCGGCGGGCTGGCGCCGCTCGCGATCCAGGGTCGGCGACCCGCGGACGAGCTGGCCATCGCCGCGTCCGGGCCGCTGCTCTCGCTGGCGCTCGGCGCGGTGGTCCTGGCCGCCGGCGCGGGGGTGGGCATGGCGGACCCGGGCCTGGGGGCGGTCGCCGGGGCGCTGATCGTGGTGGGCGGGCTCAACGTCGTGCTCGCCCTGCTCAGCCTGCTGCCCGGCTTCCCGCTGGACGGAGGCCGGATCGTGCGCGCGCTCGCGTGGGCCCGGAGCGGCGACGCGGACCGCTCCACCCGGTTCGCGGCGCGCATCGGCCGGGTCGTCGGCTGGACCACGATCGGTGTCGGGATCGCGATGGCGTTCCTGGACCGCACGACCGAGGGGCTGCTGATCCTCGCGCTGGGCTGGTTCCTGTCCACCGGCGCGCGGACGCTGGACCGGCGGCTGGGCCTCGAGGTGCTCCTGCGCGGCATGCCCGTCCGCGACGCGATGGAGCGCGACGTCGACTGGGTGGGCCCGAACCTCACGATCGACACGTTCGCGGACCGCTTCGAGGGCGAGAACGGCGTGTCCGCGATGGCCGTGGTGGACGACGAGCGCGTGGTGGGCGTGCTCGGCGCACGCCGGTTGCAGCGCCTGGGGCGCCGGAAGTTCGCCAGCACCCGCGTCGCCGACGTGATGGCGACGCCGCCGCAGGTCCCGGTGCTGGCCCCCGAGGACGAGCTGTGGGGCGCGCTGGACCTGGTCAACCAGTCGGGTCTCGACGGGGTGGCCGTGGCCGAGGACGGGCGCCTCGCGGGGATGCTCACGCGGCGCAGCCTGTCGGCGGCGGTCCGCGACCGGATGGCGGCCCAGCAGGGCGGCGCCGCGTGACCCGCACCGGCGTCGCGCGTCCGCGGCGGGCCTCGCGGTGAGCGGCGACCTGCTGAGCGTCGAGGCAGCCCAGGCGACGGTCCTCGCCGGCGTGGAACCCCCGCCGGAGTTCGAGCTGCTCGCGCCCGAGCTGGCCCTGGGCCGGGTGCTCGCGGAGCCGGTGGCCGCCGCGACCTCGCTGCCGCCGTGGGACAACTCCGCGATGGACGGCTACGCGATCCGCCACGCGGACGTCGCCGCCGCGACCGAGGACCGGCCGGTCCGGCTGACGGTCGTGGGCGAGGCGCGGGCCGGCCGGGCGCCGGACGTCCGGGTGCTCGCGGAGACGGCCGTGCGG
>CAYJOH010000026.1:7570-12318 GCA_964371685.1 uncultured Anaerolineaceae bacterium | reverse complement strand
GCGACGTGAACCCCAGCGGCCCGGACAGGTTGCCCTCCTGGAAGATCCAGACGAGTGCGCCGAACGAGGCACTGATCGAGAGCAGCGTCATCACGATGGCCTTGAGCGGCAGCACGACGGACCCGAACAGCAGGAACAGGATCGCGCCCATCGCCAGGATGACGATGCCCACGGCCAGCGGGATGCGGTCGGACTGGCTGCGCAGGAAGTCGTGGCCGGTGGCGGCGAACCCGCCCACCTGGGCGGTCATCCCCTCGCCCGGGTCCAGCGCCCGCACGAGCGGCACGACGGCGGTGCCCTGGGGCGACGACGCCGGCAGCCGGCTGATCGCGTCGAAGCGGACCGCCGAGCCGCTGACGTAGCGGTCCCAGAGCGCCGCCAGCGGCGTCGGCCAGGCGGACTCGGGCAGCGCGTACAGCGCGACCATCTCGTCCACCGTGAGCGGCTGCCCGGTCGTTGGGTTGCGGAGCCCCCCGAACGGGCTCTCGACGCGGTCGACGCCCTCGACCGCGGCCAGCTCGTCCGCGTAGGCAGCCAGCGCACGCACGTTGGCCTCGTCGGCGGGGTCCCCGGGAACGTCCGCCAGGACCACGATGGGGGTCGTGGTGCCGGGCTCGAATCGCTCCTGGATGGCGACGGCGGCCTCGCGGCTCTCGAGGCCGGCGGGCAGCGTGAACGCGTCAGGGATGCCCTGCCTGAGCCCGAAGAACGGGGCGCCCGCGACGAACAGCAGGGCGAGGGTGGGGACGAGGACCAGGATCGGGCGCTCCATCACCGCGTTCGCGATCCGCTCCCAGCGCGATGCCGCGGCCGCCGCGGCCACCTCGCGCGGTGGCAGCCGGAGCAGGCCGCGGACGCGGTCCACGATCGCGCCGACCGACAACGCGTTGACCCGGTGGCCAAGCATGCCGAGCAGCGCCGGCAGGAACGTGAGCGCGAAGAACAGCGAGGCGGCGACGGTCAGGATCCCGCCGATGCCGAACGAGCGCAGGGCGGGGGCGCTGAACGCCAGCAGCCCGCCCAGCGCGACCGCGACCGCGATCCCGGAGAAGGTGACCGCCTTGCCCGAGGTCGCCACCGCGATCTCCACGGCATCGCCGACGCTCCGGCCACGCCGCAACTCCTCGCGGAACCGGCTGACCATGAACAGCGAGTAATCGATGGCGAGCGCGAGGCCGAGCATCGTGGACACGTTCTGGACGTAGATGCTGAGCTCGACCTGCTGCCCGACGACATAGACGAGGGCGAGGGTGGCGGGGATCGCGAGGCCCGCGACGAGCAGCGGAATGCCTGCCGCCAGGATGGAGGTGAACACGAGGACGAGGACGAGAGCGGCGATGGGCAGCGAGACCGTCTCGGCCTTGACCAGGTCCTGCTCGGACTGGTGGGCCGAGTCGCGGGTGAGCGGAGCGTACCCACCGAGCAGGAGCTCGATGCCCGCGCCGGGCTCGGCCAGCTGGGCCTCGAACCGCTCGAGCAGCGGCACGGACGCCTCGTCGCTGACCTCGAGGTCCACGACGACGTAGGCCGCGGTCCCGTCCTCCGAGATGAACCGCGGGTCGCCGGTCTCCGCGAAGCCGACGATGCCCGCGACGTCGGGGTCGTCGGCGAGGTCCGCGAGCGAGGCCGCGATCTCGGCCTGGAACGCCGGGCCCCGGGCATCTGCGCCTGCCGGGCCCTGGAACAGCGCGATCAGGGCGCCGCGACCGGCGCCGAACTCGTCCGCGAGCCGGTCCGCGACCGCGGCGGACTCGGAGTCCGGGTCCAGCCAGCCGCCGGCGGACAGGACGGAGGCGGCGCGCCCGGCGACCGAGCCGGCGGCCACGCCCACGACGAGGGCGAACGCGAGGACGATCCGGCGGTGCCGGTAGACGAAGGCTCCCCAGCGGCTGAACATCATGGGCTCCGTAACGGGATCGGGACGTCGGTGGCCGGGGCGATCGCCCGGCGGCAGGAGAGACAATAGAGAGCGGTCATTCTCTTTGTCAACCGCGACATCCGACGTAGCCGACGGGCCGACGTTCATCGCTTGTCGCGGATCTCGACCGTCTTGCAGAACGAGCGTTCGTTCTGCTAACGTCGCGTCATGCCGCGCATCACGCCCGCCCACGAGCATGCCGTCCGGGCCCGGATCATCGAGTCCGCCATCCGCGTGTTCGCCGAGAAGGGCTACCACGGGGCGACCATCGCGGACGTGGTCCGGGACAGCGGCATGTCCGTGGGCGCCATCTACACGTACTTCAGGGGCAAGGACGAGCTGTTCCTGGCGACCTGCGACATCACCGCCGGCGAGAGCCTGGGCGAGCTCGGCACGAGGATCGTCCGGGGCCGGTCCGTGGCGGAGAAGCTCGCGATCGCGATCGGCTTCTTCCTCGACGCCCTCGACGGGGCCGCGGGCGAACCGGACATGGCGTCGATGCTGGTCATGCAGTGGTCGCGGGCCGAGGCGGAGCCGGCGATCCGGGCCTCGCTGACCCGGCGGCGCGACCAGATCGCCACGGCCGGGGAGCTGCTGATCCGCGAGGGGATGGCCACCGGCGAGCTGCCGTCGTGGGCCGACGCTCCCGCCCTGGCCGCCGCCTACGTCACGTTCCTCGACGGGCTGCTCATGTGGCGCCTCGAGCAGGGCGACGCCTACCGTCGCGAGGAAGCCGAGCGCCGTGCGCTGGCGCTGCTGCGCCCGATCCTCGCCTCGGCCGCCGCCAGCGAGCCGCCGGCCGTGCCGGTCGTGCGCGCGAAGCCGTGGAGCATCACCGGGGGCGCCCGCGACCGCGCCTCCTGACGCCCGCCGGCGATCGCGTCCGGTGCGCCACGACCCTGTACGGGGTCCGCGGCCGGAATACGATCTCGGCCATGCCGCACGTCATGACCGTCCTCGGACCGGTCGATCCGTCCGAGCTCCGCTTCACCCTCCCCCACGAGCACACCCAGATCACCCTGTGGCACATCCAGAGCCGCTGGGACTACTGGGAGCTCACCCGCGACGAGGAGCTCATCCTCGAGGAGCTCCGGCTGTTCCGCGAGGCGGGCGGCACGGCGCTCGCGGACCTCACGCTCCCCGGCAACGGTCGTGACCCGCTGTGGCTGCGCCGGATCGCCGAGCTGAGCGGGCTCCACATCGTGATGGGCGGCGGCTGGTACCGCACGGCCTACTACCCGCCGGAGGCGATGATCGACCGCCGCTCGGTGGACTCGCTGGCCGACGAGCTGGTCGCCGAGGCCACCGAGGGAGTGGGGGACACCGGGATCCGGACCGGCATCCTGGGCGAGGTCGGCACCGACAAGCCGTGGCTGACCCCGGCCGAGGAGCGCGTGTTCCGCGCGGTCGCCCGGGCGTCGCGGCGGACCGGCCTCGCGGTCTCCACCCACGCCGTCCTGTCCGACGTCGGTGCCGCGGAGCTCGCGGTGCTCGAGGAGGAGGGGATCGATCCCGGGCGGGTCGTCATCGGCCACGCGGACAGCTACCCGGTGCTCGACCACTACCTGTCGCTGATCGCACGGGGCGCCTCGATCGAGTTCGACTTCCTGGGCATGTCGTCACAGCCGCAGGAGAAGCACGGCGAGGGCCGGGTGATCGACCTGCTGCTGGAGCTGCTCCATCGCGGCCACGTGGACCGCGTGCTGCTCAGCCAGGACGTGTGCCACAACGCGCAGCTCCGGCGCTACGAGGGCAACGGCTACACGTACCTGCAGACGACGTTCCTGCCCAGGCTCCGCGAGCGCGGCGTGTCGCAGGCGGAGATCGACCGGCTGACGATCGACAACCCGCGCCGGATCCTCACGATCGGGTAGGCCGCGGACGGGCCGTCCGGGTTCCCGCGCCCTTCGGCCGGGCGCGCGCCGGTCGCTGGGCGACCGAACGGATGCACCGTGGGGCGGATCAGCCGCTCAGCGACGTGTTCCTTGCGCGGGGAGGCTCGGCCACGCAACGAACGCGGCGCCAGGCGACCGGAACGGCGCAGCGTGCGACCGTGGGGTCGCCAGGCGACCGGATCGGCGCCGCGCGCCAGCGGATCGGCACAGCGCGTGACCGGAACGGCGCAACGCGCGACCGGGATCGGCGCAGGCGCGCGACCGGACGATCGCCGGTCCGCGCCCTGATCGCCGGCCCCCTAGACGAGCGTCGCGTTGACCGCCAGCTCCACGTTGCCCTTGAGCGCCTGCGAGACCGGGCAGTTCTCCTTCGCGTCCTCGGCCAGCGCCGCGAACGTCGCGGCGTCGATGCCCGGGACGTCGCCGCGGACGGTGAGCTCGCTGCTCGCGATCTTCCAGCCGGCGTCGCCCTTGTCGAACGTCACCACGGCCTTGATGTCCAGCTTCGCCGCCGGCGTGCCGTTCTTCGCCAGCCGGGCGGAGAACGCCATCGAGAAGCACGAGGCGTGGGCCGCCGCGATCAGCTCCTCGGGGCTCGTCCGGCCGTTGTGGTCCTCCGTCCGCGAGGCCCAGGTGACCGGCATGCGCGTGAACGCGCCGGACGAGACGTAGTCGATCGTGCCCGACCCGCTGGCCAGGTCGCCCGTCCAGGTTGTCTCCGCGAACCGCGTGATGCCCATCGATCTGTCCTCAAGCTGGTGCTTCGGGTTGAAGGGTGCCACGGGTGCGGCCCGGATGCCCGGACCGCGCCCGGCCCGGTCTACGTGCCGGGGACGGTCGCCGCGACCGCCGGCCGTCGGCGCCACTGTCGCGCGCTGTCCACGAGCGAGTAGATCACCGGCACGACGAGCAGCGTGAGGAACGTGGCGCTGAAC
>CAYJOH010000026.1:3720-7560 GCA_964371685.1 uncultured Anaerolineaceae bacterium | reverse complement strand
TGGCGCGCCCGCGCCCGCTGTCGCGTCGTCTCCTGGGGCGGGCGGGCGGGCGCCTCCAGTGTCGCGCCCCGTCCACGAGCGAGTACACGACCGGGACCACGAGCAGCGTCAGGAACGTGGAGCTGAACAGGCCGCCGATGACGACCGTCCCCAGCTCGGCGGCGATGATCGACCCCTGGTTGAACCCCGCGGCGAGCGGGATCAGGGCGAGGATCGTCGCGATCGCGGTCATCAGGATCGGCCGCACGCGGGTCCGTCCACCCTCGATCAGCGCCTCGGTCGTGGAGTGTCCCTGCGACCGCAGCCGTTCGACGAGGTCGAGCAGCACGATCGCGTTGGTGACCACGATCCCGATGAGCATCAGGAAGCCGATGAGGGCGCTGACGCCCAGCGGGCGGCCCGTGAAGTACAGCGCCGGGAAGGCACCGATGGTCGCGAGCGGGAGGCTGAACAGGATGATGAACGGGGTGATCATGGAGTTGAAGGTCAGCACCATCGCGACGTAGACCACCAGGATCGCCACGCCCATCGAGAAGTACAGGCCGCCGAATGCCTCGTCCATCTGCTGCGTGACGCCGGCCAGCTGGACCGTCACGCCATCGGGGATCTCGCCGCCCGCGACGAGCGCGTCGATCGAAGCCTGGACGTCCGTGCTGACCCGGCCGGTGTTGCTGGACGCGATCTCGGCCGAGACGGAGGCCGCGGGCGACTGGTCGATCCGGGTGATCGACCCCTGCGTGTTGACCTCCTCCACGGTCGCCACGTCCTCGAGCGGCACCTTGACGACCGTGCCCACCGGCAGGCGCCGGAGGTCGTCCACCGATGCCACCGCGGCGGGGTCGACCTGGACGAACACGTCGGTCGCCTCGCCGTCCTCGCCGATCACGATCCTGGTGGCCGTGCTGCCGACGAGCGCCGCCCGGACCTCCTGCGCGATCTGCGCCGCGGTGAGGCCGACGCCGATGGCCTTGTTGGGGTCCGGCGTCACCTGGATCTCGGGCGTGCCCTTCGACAGGTCGGACTTGAGGTTGAGCAGGTCGGCGTTGTCGCCCAGGGCCGCCAGGACCGCTTCGTTTGCCGTGGCGACCTCGGCCGCGTCGTCGCCGGAGATGATGACGTTGAGGTTGTTGGAGCTGAACCCGGCCAGCTGCGAGACCGCGACGTCGAAGCCGTCGGTCTTGACGGGGGCGAGGGAGTCGGACAGCGTCTTGGCGTAGGTCGTCAGGTCCACGTCGTCGGCGAGGCGGACGGTGAGCCGGGCGCTGTTCGCCGCGAGGCCGCTCATGGCCGCGACGATCGTCTGGAACCCGGCATCGCCCTCGCCGGGGATGGACGTCTGGATGGTCAGGACGTTCTCGTCGGCCGCGAGGATGTCCTCGGCCCGGCGGGTGCGCTCGAGGACCGCGTCGTTGCTGGTGCCCGACGGCGGCGCCACCGTGACCGAGAGCAGGTTCTCGGAGCCCGCGTTGATGAACGCGGTCGGCAGGAGCGGCGCCAGGACGCCGGTCCCGAGGAACATGAGCGTCGCGATGCCGAGGACGGCCAGCTTGGTCGCGCGGCTGCGCAGCGCAAGCGTGATGGTGGGCGTGTAGAGCCGGATCCAGAGCGAGTTCCTCGGCTCGCCATCCTCGTCCACGTTGAGCTTGACCCTGTCGACCAGCAGGTAGGCGAGCACCGGCACGACCGTCAGCGCGCACAGGAGCGAGGCGAGCAGCGCAAACGTGACCGTCAGCGCGAAGGGCAGGAAGAACTGGGAGACGAGGCCGCCGACGAAGCCCAGCGGCAGGAACACGCCGACGGTGGTGATCGTGGCCGACGTGATCGCACCCGCGACCTCCTTCGGGCCATTGATCACGGCCGTCAGCTTGTCCTCGCCCAGGGCCCGGTGCCGGTAGATGTTCTCGAGCACGACGATCGCGTCGTCGACGACCCGCCCCACGGCGACCGCCAGGCCGCCCAGGGTCATGATGTTCAGGGTGACGCCGGTCGCCTGCATGACGACCAGGGCGGCGAGGATCGAGAGCGGGATGCTGACCGCCGCCACGGCGGTGGACCGCAGGCTGAACAGGAACAGGAAGATCGTCAGGACCGCGAACACCGCGCCCAGGCCGCCCTCCTTGAGCAGTCCGTCGCGGGACTCCTTGATGAACGTGGACAGGTCGGAGACGACCGTGATCTCCACGTCGTCCGAGTAGCTCGCGTTCAGGTCCTCGAGCGTCGCGGTGACCGCGTCGGCCACGGACACGGTGTTCGCGTTGGACGTCTTGGACACCGACAGCGACAGCGCCGGCCGGCCGTCCGTACGCGCATACCCCGTCGTGGCGACGCCGGTGAGCTCGACCGTGCCGAGGTCGCCGATGGTGACCATCCGCGGCGGCGCCGGGGTCGCGACAGGGGCGGCGGTGGCGCCCGGGTCGACCGACGCATTGGGATCCACGGAGGCGGCGGGCTGGCCGCCGGTGCCCGCGCCGGGCCCGGCGGGCGTGGCGGCCACGCCCACGATCATGTCCCGGATCTCATCGGCCCCGCCGATGGCGCCGATCGTGGACACCGGGATCCTCGATCCCTCGGCGGTCACCTGGCCGGAGGGGAAGGTCAGGTTGTTGGCCGCGAGCACGCCCGTGACCTGGGACACGGAGATCCCGTTCGAGGCGAGCTTGCCGGGGTCGAGGGTGATGAGCACGCGCTGCTCCTCGCCACCGGTCACGTCGACGCTGCCGACGCCGTCGATGCCCAGGAGGGCAGGCTCGACCTCGCTCCTGGCGATCTCGGCGGCCCTCGCCAGCCCGTCCTCGGAGGTGGCGGCGATGGACGCGATGATCACCGGGGAGGCGTTGATGTTGAGCGCGCTGACCTCCGGCGTGACCGTGCTGGGCAGCCCGGCGCCCTGGATGTTCTGCTCGATCGCGGCCCGGATCTCCTTCACGTCCGACCCGAACGAGAACTGCGCCACGATCAGGGACAGGGAGTTGACGGAGGTGGACTGGAGGCTCTCCAGGCGGGGCACGCCGGAGATGGCGCGTTCGATCGGCTTGGTGACCTGCTCCGCGACGTCCGCCGCGCCCGCGCCCGGCAGGGGCGCGATCACGGTGATGACCGGGAACTCGATGTCCGGCAGCAGCTCCTGCTTCAGGTCGCCCCAGGCGAGGATGCCGGCGATGAACAGGGCGGCGGCCAGGAGGAGCGTGACGCTCCGCTTGGCGACCGCGAGCTCCGAGAGGCGGCTCATGCGGGGTCCTTTCGCGGTGTGACGATCGAGCGCGAGCTGGCGGCGAGGCGGGCCGCCGCACCGGCGAGCGCGGCGAGCGCGTGGCGGGTGCTGGCGAGCTCCGCGTCGTCCAGGAAGGCGAGCAGGTTGCGCATCTGGTCGGCGTTCAGCTCCCGGAACCGGTCGATGAACGCGCGGCCGGCCGGCGTGAGCCCCACGACCACCTGGCGGCGGTCGGCGGGATCCTCCCGGCGGTGGGCGAGGCCGTGGTCCACGATGCGGTCGACGAGGCCGCTGATCGTGGACAGCGAGACCCCCAGCCGGGCGACCAGGTCGGACATGTGGAGGTCGCCCACCGCCCCCAGCAGGTACAGGAGCTTGGCCTGGGGCATCGTGACGTCGATCTCCAGGAACTCCGGGGCGTGACCGTCCGCCAGGCTCTGCATGAGCGACTGGTAGCCGGCGATCACCTCGTCGATGAGGGCGGTGCGATCCAGGGGGTCGATGTCGGAATCCTTCGTTCGCAGCTGATGCTTCGGTCTGACCGAACCATTCGGCCGAGACGATACAGGAGATCCGGGGTGGCGTGCCGCCGTGGCGCCCCGCCCCCCCCAAACTGACAGCTCCAGGCC
>CAYJOH010000026.1:0-3710 GCA_964371685.1 uncultured Anaerolineaceae bacterium | reverse complement strand
GGTAGCCGGCGATCACCGCGGCGCTGCGGGGGGTGCGATCCAGCGGGGCGATGTCCGAATTCCTTCGTCCGTGGCTGATGCTTCGGTCTTGCCGAACCATTCGGCCGAGACGATACATGAGATTCCGGGGTGGCGTGCCACCGTGGGACCCCGCACCCAGATACCTGACAGCTCCTGGCAGGCATTCGGCCTACCATCGGATCCCGTGAGCCCCCAACCCCGTGTCGTCGGCGTGCCCGCCGCGCGCCGCTTCCTCGTCACCCGCCATCTCCTCGCCCCGCCGCGCTCGCTGCCGGCCGAGCCCGCCTCGGTCATGCGCGTGGTGGACCGCCTCGGGTCGCTCCAGTTCGACCCGCTCGAGGTCGCGGGGCGCAACCACGACCTCACGCTGCTGGCGCGCGTGGCCGGCTATCGCCGGGCGTGGACGGACGCGCTCCTGTACCGGGACCGCGTCCTGTACGAGACGTACAACAAGATGCTGTCCATCGTGCCCACGGCCGAGCTGCCGTGGTACCGGATCACGTGGGACGTAAACCACGCCGCGCACCTCGGCGGGGCGTTCGACGATCACGCCCCGCTGGTCGAGGAGCTGCTGGGGCGGATCCGGGCGGACGGCCCGCTGTCGTCCACCGACGTGGAGCCGCGGGCGGCCATCGACTGGTACTGGCGGCCCACCAACCAGGTCCGGGCGCTGCTCGAGGCGCTGGCCGAGGCGGGGCTGCTGGCGATCGCCCGGCGCGAGGGCAACCGGCGCGTGTACGACCTGACCGAGCGCCTGTTCCCCGCGGACCTGCTCGCGCGGCGCCCGGACGAACGCGAGCAGCGGCGGCACAAGCTGCTGTCGCGCTACCGGGGCAACGGGCTGCTGGGCGCGACCGGCGACTACTCCCTGTGGACCGGCACCGGCAAGACCCCGTACCGCCGCGAGCTGCTGGCGCAGCTGGTGGACGAGGGCGCCCTGACCCCGGTCGAGGTCGAGGGCTTCCGCGGTCCCAGGTTCGTGGTCAGCGACGAGCTGCCGGTCCTCGACGCAGCCGAGGCGGAGGTCGCCGCCGAGGCCGGCGGCCGCAACGGTCACGTGCCCGGCGTCGCCTTCCTTGCGCCGCTGGACCCGCTGGCCTGGGACCGCGACCTGCTGCTCCGCCTGTGGGGCTTCGACTACCGCTGGGAGGTCTACACGCCGGTCGTGAAGCGGCGGTACGGCTACTACGTGCTGCCGCTGCTGTACGGCGACCGGATCGTGGGCCGGATCGAGCCCCGGATCGACCGCGCGGCGGGCACGCTGCGCGTCCTCGGCGTGTGGTGGGAGGACGGGTTCGACCCCCTCGACGGCGCGTCGCCGGGCTTCCTCGACGCGTTCGCGGACGCGCTCCGGGCGCACCGGGACTTCGCCGGGCTCACGAAGATCGCGATGCCCAGGGTCGCCCGCCACCGCGAGCTGGCGCGGGCGGTGCGGGAGCGGCTCCAGGCATAGGGACGCCGCCCCCGCCGCTGGCGTCAGGCGACCGGGTGCGCACCCGTCAGGCGAGGCCCGCGGGCGCCGGGTCCAGCCGCGACGCGAGCAGGCCCGTCGCGAACACCGCGAGGCCCAGCAGCAGCGACACGCCCATCACCGGCGCGCCGACCTGCTTGGCGATCGCGGTGTCGGTCATCAGGCCCACGACGAACACGGCCAGCCCGAGGTTCATGCCCCAGAACACCACCTGGCGGGCCGCCGCGCCGCCGACGCCGGTCGCGACCAGCGCCGTGAGCAGCGCGAAGGTGGTGTTGCTGATCACGCCGATGTACACGGAGTGGTCGCTCGCGACGAGCAGGCCCAGGTTGAGCTGGCTGGTGTCGCCCTGGGCGGCCACGAACTGGCCGACGAAGGCCATGAACGCGCCCAGCCCGACGACGATCCAGATCGCCGCGCCGGCCAGGAACCGCTCGTCGGACGCGGCGGTCCAGTCGATCCGCAGCGCGCGGGGCAGGATCCGGACGGCGAACAGCACGATCGCGATGAGCTCGGCGAGCAGGTACAGCATCCCGCCCAGCTCGCCCTGCCCGGTCAGCAGCGCGAGCGTGATGATCAGGCCACCGGTCGCGAGCGCGACCATCTGCACCAGGCCGCCCATCGGGACGCCCTCGGTGCGCCGGACGCGCCACTCCTGGACCGCCATGCCCGACAGCACGAGGTAGCCGAACGTCATCGCGCCGGCATGGGCCCCGATCCCGTCCCCGGGCACGATGTTCGTCCCGGCCGCGAACCCGACCTGGAGCAGGACGCCGATGATCGCGCCCAGCCCGAAGGTCGAGAGGGCGAGTGCGAGGCCGAGCCTGGGCAGGGTCCGCGAGCCGCCGAGGTACGCGCGCCACACCCAGACCAGGAGCCAGGCGATCGCGGCCAGCAGCGCGACGCCGGTGACCGCGCGGAGGGCGAAGCTGCCGGTGTAGAACGCGGCGACGTAGACGGGCACCAGCACGGCGAGCGCCAGGGCGAGGCGCGCGTCGGCGGCCCGGAAGGCCAGGAACGACGTGGCGACGATGCTGAGCGTGAGCCACCCGATCGTCCCGGAATGGACGTGGGTGAGGATCTGGTTGTGGTCGAACGTGATCACGTCGAGGGCGTTCGGGATCCCGATCCCGATCGTCACCACGAAGATCGCCATCGCGACCAGGTACAGGGTCCGCGCCGCCGCGGCCCAACCCGAATCACCGCCGATCGCGGCCATGCGCTACCTCCCTCCGGGACCGTGCGCGCCGAGGACGCCGGACGCTGCCAGGCACGGTCCCTGAATGGCGGCATCCTGCGGGACGTGTCGGCGTGCGTCACGCCCGTCCCGCTCAGCGAGCCGGGAGCTGTGGCCCGCCGAGCGAGCCTAGGCGCCGACGCGCCCGAGCATCCCGGCCGCCACCGTCTTGTTCGTGCCTTCGTCGACCAGGATGAACGCGCCGGTCTGGCGGTTCTGGAGGTAGGCGTCGACGAACAGCGGCTGGGTGGCGCGCAGCCGGACCCGGCCGATCTCGTTGAGCGCGAGCTCGGTGGCCTCCTCGTCGCGGTGGAGCGTGTTGACGTCGATCCGGTACTCGAGCTCCCGCACGATCACGCGCGCCCAGCGGGTCGTGTGCTTGATCCAGTACTTGCGCCCGACGGTCAGCGACGCGCTCTCGTCCATCCAGCACACCTGGGCGTCGATGTCCTGGGCCACGGTCGGCATGTTGTGGGGCCGGCACAGCATGTCGCCACGCGACAGGTCGATGTCGTCGGTGAGGGTGATCGTCACCGCCATCGGCGGGAAGGCCTCCTCGACCTCCCCGTCCGCGGTCTCGATCCGGGCGATCCGCGACTCCATGCCGCTGGGCAGCGCCACGACCTCATCGCCCGGCTTGAGCACCCCGGACGCGACCGTGCCCGCGTAGCCGCGGTAGTCGAGGACCTCGAACGACTGGGGCCGGACGACGTACTGGACCGGGAACCGGACGTCCACGAAGTTGCGGTCGCTGGCGACGTGGAGCCGCTCGAGGTGGCTGAGCAGCGGCGCGCCGTCGTACCAGGGCGTCTGGTCGGAACGGGTGACGACGTTGTCGCCCAGCAGCGCGGAGATCGGGATGAACGTCATGTCCCGCACCCGAAGGCGGGTTGCGAACTCCTCGAACTCGGTCCGGATCTCCTCGAACCGGGCCTCGGAGAAGTCCACGAGGTCCATCTTGTTGATGCACACGACGAGGTG
>CAYJOH010000025.1:0-12337 GCA_964371685.1 uncultured Anaerolineaceae bacterium | reverse complement strand
CTCGACCGCGCGGGCCAGCCCGCGCACGAGCCGTCCCGGGTGGACGACCGCGCCGTCGTCGGAGGCCAGCGCGCGGACGGCGCCCCGGATCCGGATCCGGCGCGCGAGCTCGTGGGCATCGACCAGCCGGTACCGGTCCCCGAACCCGAACCGGCGGTATTCCTCGAGCGCGTCCACGAGCGCCGGTTCGCCGTGCGGGCCCCGGGCGACGATGAGCTCGCCGCCCCGGTGGAACCCGGCGTCGATGCCCGCCTCGTCGCACGCGCGGCCCACCTCGTCCACGGCGTCGTAGGTCGCCTGCTGCATCCGGCGCGCGGCGTCGTCGCCGTGCAGGCGCGCCAGCCGGCCGATCGAGATGTTGAGGTCCGGGGCGCACCAGGCGCCGTTGCGCCCCGACGCACCGAAGCCCGCGATCTCGCGCTCCACGATCAGGATCCGCAGCGAGGGGTCCCGGCGGGCGAGGTACCACGCGGTCCACAGGCCGGTCAACCCGGCGCCCAGGATCGCGACGTCCGCGTCCACGGACCCGTCGAGGGCCGGGCGTGGCGCCAGGTCGTCGCCCGAGGTCTCCAGCCAGAACGAAACGGCGGCGTGATCGGTCACGGCGCGATGGTAGCGGCGGCGCGGTCCCGCCGGGCGGTCGTTCCGGGGCGGGCAACCCGGCTATCCTCGAGCCGTCGGCCCACCCCGAGGAGCAGTCGTTGGACGAGCCCGCGCCCGAGTCACCGGACAAGCCCGCGCCGCGGTCAGCGGACGAGCCCGCGCCCCAGGTCAGCGTGATCATCCCCTGCTGGAACGCCGCCCCGTTCATCGAGCGGGCCCTGGATTCCGTGCTCGCCGAGCGTCAGATCGCGCTCGAGTGCGTGGTCGCGGACGACGGCTCCACCGATGGCACCGCGGACCTCGTCCGCGCGGTGGCCGAGCGCGACCCGCGCGTCGTGCTGCTGCGCGCGGCGGCCAACGAGGGACCCTCCGCGGCCCGCAACCGGGCGCTCCGGGTGGCCCGCGGCGAATGGCTCACGTTCCTCGACGCCGACGACCGGCTGCTGCCCGGCGCGGTGGCGGCGCTCGTGGGCGCGGCGGTGAGCACCGACGCGCTCGCGGTCGTGGGCCAGCGGATCTGGACGGACGGCGTGGACACCTGGATCTCGGCCGCGTACGACCGGCCGGACATCCGGCAGCCGGGGCGCAAGTCGCTGGTCCGCCATCCCGGGCTCCTGTACTACGCGTCGGCCACCGGCAAGCTGTTCCACCGGTCGTGCACCGAGGGCATGTGGTTCGAGGGCCGGGTCCTGGGCGACCAGCCGTGGCCGCTCCGGGCGCTGCTGCGCGCCGGCGACCGGATCCAGGTGATCGGGGACGTCGTCTACGAGTGGAGCCGGCCGCGACCGGGGCGGGAGTTCGTGACGATCACGGCGGCCAAGCACGGGTCGGCGAGGAAGGCCGCCGAGGCGGCCCGGGTCGCGGTCGGGGCGCTCCGGCAGGTTGCGGACGAGATCGACCGCACCGTTCCCGACCCCGTCGACCGGCACGCGCTCGTCGTCGCCTACCTCGACCGCCTCCTGTCCTCGGACCTCTCGGGTCCCGTGGCCCGGGCGCTGGCCCGCCGCGACGACGGCAGCGACGAGCTGTTCGCCGAGATCGGGGCGTTCCTCGAATCGGTGCCCTCGGCGGTCATGGCCGACTCGCGCGCGGCAGTGCCCCACGTGCTGCGCCCGCCGATCGAGCGCTGGTGGCGGTTGCGTCCCGAGGCGCAGGCCCCGGCCTGGACGCTGGTCCACCGGAGCCTGGCCCGGAACCCGTCGCTCGAGGCGGCGCTGCGACGCGGGCCCCTCACCCGCGCGACGCTCCGGATCGCCGATCCGCGAGACGGGCGGACGCCGCGGGGCGGGGCGCACGCCGCACTCGTGCTGGCGTCGCTGGCGAGGGAGCCGCTGCGGATCTGGCGCGGCGCGCTGCGCCGGGTCCGTCGCAGACTGGCCGGCAACCGGGTCCGCTGAGGGCTCGTCCAGGGCGGCAGGCGCGCCGCGCTACCCGGCGGGTGGCGGGGGCGGCGTGATGTCCGGGCGCGGGCCGTGCGTGATGCGGGCCGGCCGCTCGGCGAGGATCGGCCCGATCGTCCGCAGGATCTCCTCCACCCGGTGCCCGAACGTGTGCCGGGCCAGCACGGCCGCCCGCGCGCGTGTCGCGTGCTCGGCCCTCGCGTCCGGGTCGGCGAGGAACCGGTCGACCGTGGCCCGCAGGTCCGTCGCGTCGGTGAACGTGGCGATCCCGCCATCGAACTCGTCCTCGATCCCGACGACGTGGTCCGAGACCACGAACGCACCGCAGGCCGCCGCGTCGTACAGCCGGTTGGACATGAAGCCGAGGTCGGCCATGTCCAGCCAGTGGTCGTTGAGCACGATCGCCGCCGCCGAATAGTAGGCCGGGAGCTCCTCGTTCGGGATGTGCTCGCCCAGCACGTGGCGGGGGTCGATCAGGTCGGGCGTCCAGCTGCGGCCGTAGACGGCGAGGTCGTGCTCGATCGGGGCAAGGTCGTCGATCACGCGCCGCCGGACGCCCCGCGAGTTGGCGACGAACAGCAGCTCATGGCGTGGGCCGCCGGGGGTCGGCCGGAAGCGGTCCTGGTCGGTCGCCTGGTGGAGCGGGATCGCCACGATCCCCGCCCGCCTCGAGAGCTGCTCGGCGAACATGTCCGAGGCCACGAACACCACGTCGTGGCCGGCAACGACCTCGTCGGTCGCGTCGTCCGGGTGGCTGATGATCCACAGCACCGACAGCTGGCCCTGGCGGATGCGCGGCGTCGACAGCCCGAAGATCCCGATCGTCACGTCCGCGTAGCCGGCGGCCGACGTATCCCAGGCCGGAGCCAGGAGGAGGCGCGTCCGGACGCCGTGGCGGTGGAGCGCCCGCTGGAGCGCCCGGCCGAAGTTGTAGTCGCCCCACTTCGGCGCGACGTCCCAGTTCGGCGGCGAGATCGCGACGTCGATCCGCGGCTGCCCGGCCCACGCGGTGAGGGCCTCGCGCAGCTCGACGGCACGCCGCGCATAGGTGTGCCGCTCGAGGACGACGGCCCGCAGGCGCTCGGCGAGGCGGCGCCTTCCCTCGGGGTCCGCGAGGTGCTGCTCCGCGAGTCGGGCGAGCCCATCGGGGTCGGTGGCGGCGGGCAGGTCCTCGCCGAACAGCTCGCGCGCCCCCGCGACGTTGTCGGTGACGACGAGCGTGCCCGTGGCCAGCGCATCGAACACCCGCGAGTTGACCGCGCCCCAGGGCAGCGTGGGCGTCGCGGTATCATCGATCACGAGCGACGCGCGGGCATACGCCCCGGGCAGGTCCTCGTATGCGAGCGGGCCGCGCGCGACGCCGGCCATCGCCGGGGCCTTGTCCCAGCCTTTGCCGTACACGGCCACGCGGCGACCGGCGGCGGTGAGCCTCGGCACGACCGACTCGACGCCCCGCGCCTGGCCCCAGCGGTTGGTCGTGAACACCACGTCGAGCTCGGGCGCCGGGCGCGGCTCGGGCGGCCGGAACCGGTCCGGGTTGGTGGCCAGCGGCATCAGCCCCGCCACGTGCACGCTGCCGGCATCGATCGCCGCCTTGGACGCCTGGCTCGACGCGAGCACGATGTCGTACTCGTCGAACCACGGGTGCGACAGCCATCGGTCGGTCCAGTTGCGGACCCACGCCACGCGGACGACCCCCTCGGGCAGCCGGCGCACGTCCAGCGCGTCGAGCAGCGCGATGACCACGTCCACCGACGGATCGGGCTCGTACCAGCGGTCCTGGTGGCGCTCCAGGTAGGACACCCGCCAGCCGATCGCCAGGAGCGCGTCGCCGAGCTCATGGGCCGTGTACCAATCGCCCCAGCCCGCCTTCGGGTCGTCGCGGGTGAGCGTGATCCCGACGTGCAGCGGCCCAGCCGCCCACCCCCGCTGACCGCGCAGCTTGTCGAGCAGGACCTGGCGCGCGATGCGCGGACCCCAGCGGTCCGCGAGGAGCGTGCGGTTGGCCGCCTGCCGCGCGCCGCGCGTCGCCGTGGCCTCGCTGCGCTGGGTCGCGGACTCGTGGTGCCAGAACGTGGCCTGGGGCTCGTACACGATCCGTCCGCCGGCCTCGCGGAGCTTGAGGCACAGGTCCACGTCCTCCATGCCGTAGTCGTAGCCCAGCTCGAACCCGCCCACGTCGTCCAGCGCCGCGCGACGGACGAGCAGGCACGCGGCGGTCGCCGCCTGCACCTCGCGGGCCTCGGACGCCTCCGGTCCCAGCGGGTCCTCGCCGCCGCCGATGTTGCGGGCGAGGGGCACGCCGCCGTCCGTGACGAACGCGACGGCCCGGTGCTGGAGCGTGAGGTCCGGGGCGACGGACGCGGGGCCCGTGCGGGGGCCGGTGCGTCGCGGGTAGACGAGACGGCTGGCGACGGCCGCTATGGTCCGGTCGGCGGCCAGGCGCTCGACCATGTGCCCCAGGACGTGCGGGCCGCCGGGTTCCGTGTCGTTGTTGAGCAGCAGGACCAGCTCGCCGTTGGCGACGGCGATGGCCTGGTTGTTGGCCTGCGAGAACGAGCGGTTGACGTCGTTCGAGATCAGGCGCAGCGGGAAGCGGAGCTCGAGTCCGCGCAGCCAGGCGACGGTCCGGTCGCGCGAGGCGTTGTCCACGACGATCAGCTCGAGGTCGCGGTACGCGAGGGCCTCGAGCGACGGGATGAGCCGCTCCAGGTGGCCGAGCCCGTCGCGCGTGAGCACGACGATCGAGACGAGCGGCCCGCCCGTGGTGGCGGACGGCCGCAGGGCCGCCTCGAGCCGCTCGCGGAAGGCGACCTCCTCGGCCGGGGTGGCCCGGAGCCGGTGGCGGAGCTCGCCGCGCGCGGGCAGCGCCCCGCCGCGGAGCTCGCGGAGGCGCGACTGGCCTCGTCGTGCGGCATTGCGGGCGGCGACGATGACGCTGCTCGCGGCCAGACCGGCCCGGACCACGCGGCGGCGGCGCAGCGCGGCCAGGTCGCTCGACGTGCGCGACAACTCCGTCTTCGTGGCCCGGAGCTCCTCGGACAGCGCCGCGATCCGCTCCGCCCGCTGGGCCAGCTCCTCGTTCGCACGCCGCAGCTCGGCGGCGACCGCGTCCTCCTCGGCCGGCGCGAGGTCCCCGGGATCCTCGCGTGGGCCGGCCTCGCCGTGGCGCGGGGGGCCCTCGTGGGTCACCGCGGACGGCTCACGCAGCCCCGCCGCCCGACCAGCCCGCGCCGAGGCGGAGCACCTGGCGGGGGCGGACCGCCCGCCCGGCCGAGCTGTTGACCGTGTCCACCACGAGGTCCGCCTGCCCGAAGACCTGGTCCCAGTCCACCGCCCGGTGCGCGGTCACCACGAGGATCGCGTCTGCCCAGTGGAGGAGCGAGTCCAGGCCGACGCCCGCATGGTCCCGGCCCGCGTCGTCGCGGAAGCGCTCGACGTGCGGGTCGTGGTAGCGGACCTCCGCCCCGCGGTCGATGAGCCCCGCCAGGACCGCCCCGGCGGGCGAGTTGCGCGCGTCCTGGACGTCCGGCTTGAACGCCACGCCGATCACCCCCACGCGGGCGCCCTTGAGCGATCGCGAGCGGTCGTTGAGCGCCTCGGCCGCGAGCTCAACCACGTGGCGCGGCATCGCGAAGTTGATGTCACCGGCGAGCTCGATGAAACGGTCCGAGAAGTCGAACTCCCGGGCACGCCAGGCGAGGTAGTAAGGGTCCACCGGGATGCAATGGCCGCCCACGCCGGGGCCGGGGGTGAAGCGCATGAAGCCGAACGGCTTGGTGGCCGCGGCATCGATGACCTCCCACACGTCGAGGCCCATGCGCTCGCACAGCAGCGCCAGCTGGTTGACCAGCGCGATGTTGACGTTGCGGAACGTGTTCTCGAGCAGCTTCGCCATCTCGGCGGCGTCCGGGGACGACATCTCCACGACGCGGTCGTTGATGCGCCGCAGCAGCGACGCGGCGCGGGTCGTGGCGGCGCGGGTGGAGCCACCGACCAGGCGGGGCACGCCCTTGCCGGAGCTCGCCGGATCGCCGGGGTTGACGCGCTCGGGCGCGAACGCGAGGTCGAAGTCGGTGCCCGCCCGCAGCCCGGTCTCCTCGATCACGGCCCGGAACGGCCCGGTGGTCGTGCCCGGGAAGGTCGTGGACTGGAGGACGACCAGCTGGCCGGCCCGCAGGTGGTCGCGGATGAACCGCGCGGCGGACAGCACGGGCTCGAGGTCCGGGTCCTTGGTGCCCGTGATCGGCGTGGGCACGCACACGAACACGGCCTCCGCCTCCTCGATGCGGGCGCTGTCGGTGCCCACGGCGCGGAAGCTGCCGTCGAGGGCCGTCGACAGCCGCTCGTCCGTGATGTCGTCGATCGGCGAGTGGCGGTCGTTGAGCTCCGCGACGCGTCCGGGCGACGCGTCCACGCCCTCGACATCCAGGCCGGCCTCCGCGAAGGCGATGGCGAGCGGCAGGCCAACATAACCGAGGCCGATGATGGCCACGCGGGGGTTGTCATTCATGGCCGTCAGGATAGTCCACGCGGGGCATCGTTCAGGTAGCGTTGACACGACCACGCCGCCCGAGGTACCCGCGCATGACCACCGAGCCCGCGACGCTCGCCGAGCTGTTCCGCTCGCTGGAGCTGACCCTCACGATCCGGCCCGCCGCCGACGAGGACGATGCCTGGGCGTGCACGCTCGCGCGGCCCGACGGCCGGAGCTTCGAGATCGAGTCGGTGTCGTTCTTCGACGTGGACCCGGACACGGGCGACGAATGGATCGTGGAGCCCGGGCCGACCCGCGTGCTGGGCGTGCTCGCCGGCGGCGACGTCGAGACCGAGGACGAGGCGGGCGAGGGCGCCGCCGGCGACGCCGAGGCCGCGGCCCGGGCGTTCCTCGGCGACGAGGCCTACGAGCTGCTGCTTCGCCTCGACGAGGAGGAGCTGGGCCAAGGCTAGGTCTGGCCGCCGGCCGGGCGTCAGGCCGGGGCGAGGCCAGGCGGCGGCGGGGTCAGGCCGCGGCGAGCGCGGCCGTCAGGGCGCGGACGACGCGGGCGCGCCGGCCGGCGTCGAGGCTGGATGACGAGGGCAGCGAGAACGCGGCCGCGAACAGGCGCTCCGCGACCTCGCCCCCGACGCGCGGTGCGTCGCGCCACAGGCGGGTCCGGTGGAGCGGCGTCCAGATGGGGCGGGAGTCGATGCCGGCCCGGTCGAGCGCCGCCAGCAGCGCGTCGCGCCCCGGGCCGGGGCGGTCGCCGCGCCGCGCGGTCGTATACAGCCAGAACGAGGGCTCGGCCCACGACGCGCGCGGCGCCGGTGCGAGGTCCGGCAGCTCCGCGATCGCGGCGTCGTAGGCGGCAGCGTTCGCGCGCCGGCCGTCGAGCAGCGCCGGCAGCTGCTCCAGCTGGGCCAGCCCGAGGGCCGCCGCGAGGTTGGACAGCCGGTAGTTGTACCCCAGCTCGTCGTGGTCGTACGCCGGGCCCGGCAGCCGGGCCTGGGTCGACAGGTGCCGGGCCCGCCTGGCCAGGGCCTCGTCGTCGGTGACCAGCATGCCGCCGCCGCCGGTCGTGATCAGCTTGTTGCCGTTGAAGCTGAACGCGCCCACCCGCCCGATGGTCCCGACGTGGCGGCCGGAGTACGCCCCCGCCGTGTACGTCGCGCCGAGCGCTTCGGACGCGTCCTCGAACACCGTGACCCCGTGACGCGCGGCGGCCGCCATCACTGGCTCGATGTCGGCCGGGTGACCGAGCAGGTGCACGACCTCGATCGCCGCCGGCTGCCGGCGCCCCTCGCGGGCCCGCCGGTCGAGCTCCCCGGCGACCAGCGCGGGGTCCAGGTTGTACGTGCGCGGCTCGGAATCGACGAACACCGGCGTGGCGCCGACGTAGGCGACCGGGTTGGCCGACGCGACGAAGGTCAGGGTCGGGACGAGGACCTCGTCGCCCGGCCCGACGTCCAGCACGCGGAGCGCGAGGTGGATGGCCGCCGTCCCGGACGCGCAGGCCACCGCGTGCCGCGCGCCCACCGCTGCCGCGAACGCCGCCTCGAAGCGGGTGACGAACGGCCCGACCGAGGACACGAAGTTCGTCCGCAGGCACTCCTCGAGGTAGGCGGCCGCGTTGCCCCCGATCGTCGGCTCGGCGAGGGCGATCCGCGGCTCAGAGCTGGACACGCCGGGCATCCGTGGGCGGCTCCGGCCGGGACCGCATCCAGTCGATCGTGGCCGCGATCCCGGCCTCGAGCCCGGTGGCGGCCGTCCAGCCCAGGAGCTCCTGCGCCAGCGACGGGTCAGACTGGAGTGCCATGACCTCGCTCGCGTCGGGCCGCAGCCGGGCGGCGTCGGTCACGGCCACGGCCTCGCTGCCGGCGAGCCGGCGCGCGATCTCGAACACCTCGCCGATGCGCTCCGCGCGGCCGGTCCCCAGCTGGATCGTCCGCCCTTCGAGCCCGGGCGCCGTCGCCGCCCGCACGAAGCCGTCCACCGTGTCCGCCACGAACGTCAGGTCCCGCCGCGTGTCCAGCCGCCCGAGGTGGATCTCGCGCTGCCCGGCCAGCAGCTGGCGGAGCATCGTGGGCAGGACCGCACGCTCGGACTGCCGGGGCCCGTAGGTGTTGAACGGCCGGAGGACGACCAGCGGCACCCCGAAGCTGGCGTGGAACGCGAGGGCCAGCTGGTCCGCGGCGGTCTTCGTGGCGGCGTACGGCGACTGGGCGTTGAGCGGGTGGGTCTCGCGGATCGGCAGCTCGCCGGGCGTTCCGTAGACCTCGGACGTGGACGTCTGGATCACCCGGCGCGGCTGCGACCGCACGGCCGCCTCGAGCACGTTGAGCGTGCCCCGGACGTTGGTGTCAAGGAACGACTCGGCCGCGGTGTACGAGTACGGGATCGCGATCAGGGCGGCCAGGTGGAACACCACCGCCATGCCGTCGGTCGCCCGCTCCACGAGGCGCGCGTCGCGGATGTCGCCGAAGCTGACCTCGATCGCCGACCGCACCCCGGCCGGCGCCTCGTCCAGCCAGCCCGCCGAGCCGCGCGAGTTGTAGTAGCAGAACGCCCGGACCCGGGCGCCCTCCGCGACCAGCCGCTCCACGAGGTGGCTGCCGATGAAGCCGTCCGCCCCGGTGACCAGCACCGGCACGTCACGGAGTGACACTCAACCGCCCTCCCTCGCGCGGGCCAGCTGGTCGCGCTGCCCGACGTCGACCCAGTCGTCCTCGATCTCGAACGCGCCGACCTCCGAGCCGCGCTCGAGCACGGTCGTGATGACCTCGGGCATCGTCGCGTGCGCCCCGCGCGGCACCAGGCCCGCGACCCACGGCTCGAGGACGTAGATGCCGGTGTTGATCTCGCGCTCGAGGGTCGGCTTCTCCTCCATGCCGGTCACCCGGCTGCCGTCGCGCTCGACGCAGCCGAACGGCACCGTGTGCAGGTAGCGGCGGGTGCCGATCGTGGCCGCGAAGCCGCCCCGGGCATGGAACCCGAGCATCGCGTCCACGTCCACCGACGTCACGAGGTCGCCGTTGAGCACCAGCATCGGGTCCGCCGGCGTCTCGGGCAGCAGGCCGAGTGCCCCGGCCGTGCCCAGCGGCTCCGCCTCCCGCAGGTACTCGATCGACACCCCCAGCGACGTCCCGTCAGCGAAGTGGTCCTCGATGACGTGGGCCAGGTGACCGACCGAGATGAAGATCCGCCGGATGCCGAAGCCGATGAGGTGGAGCACGATCCGCTCGAGGATCGGCCGGCCCGCGACGCGGAGCATCGGCTTGGGGACGGTGTCGGTGAGGGGCCGCAGCCGGGTGCCCCGGCCGCCGGCCATGACCACGGCCCAGTTGGGCCGCAGGACGGGCGCCAGGAACGCGTGGAGGAGGTGCAGGGCCACCGGCCGGCCGTCGGCGTCCACCACCGGGATCGCGCCGATCCGGCGGGCCCGCATCAGGTCCAGCGCCTCCTCGCGCGACTGGCCGGCCCCCAGCGCGATGAACTGCTCGTTGACCGCCGGGCCCAGCGGGTCGTCGAGGCCGGCCCCGGCCAGCAGCGCCCGCCGGATGTCGCCGTCGGTCGCCACCCCGGCGAGGCGCCCGGATCCGTCCACCACGAGGACGATCCCGCCGGCGCCGCGGTCGACGCCCCGGAGGCCGTCACGAATCGTGGCCCCGCGCGGGACGATGCAGCGCGCCAGGAGGTCGTTCATGCCCGGCGCGCACCGCGCGGGCGCGCCGGGACGCCCAGCACGACCGCCGCGGCCGGGACGTCCGCGACGACGACGGCGCCCATCGCGACGACCGCGCCCGGCCCCACCGAGACATGGTCGCGGACCGCGGCGCCGAGCCCGATCGTGGCGCCCTCGCCGATGCGCGTGCCGCCGCCGATCACCACGCCGGGGGCCACGTGGGTGTACGCGCCGACCCGCACGTCGTGCTCCACGATCGCCCCGGTGTTGACGATCGCGTGGGCACCGACGACCGCCCCCGTGTTGACCACCGCCCCGGCCAGCACGACGGCGCCGTCCTCGACCCGGGCACCGGGCGAGACCCACGCCGCCGGGTGCACCACGGACGCCCACCGGGCCGCCGTGCCGTAGGCTGCGACCGCCCGCCGCCGTCCGTCCGGATGGCCCCCGAACCCGAGCACCAGCCACGGCCGTGCCTCGGGCGCCAGCGCCGCCAGGCGCGCCGCGTACGCCGCGTCCGTGCCGAGAGACGGGAGGCCTGGCCGGGTGTCCGCTGCGCCCTCCAAAGATGGCCCAGGAGCCCCCGGCGGGTCCGCCTCGGTGCAGCCGACGAGGTCCCAGGCACCGGTGGCCGCGCGCGCCGCGTCCGTGACCACGCGCGCGTGCTCGCCGGCCCCCACGATCACGAGCGGGCGCGGGGTCACGGCGCCAACCGGATCGGCGGCTTGCGCGGCGGCATCGGCGGCTCCCATGCGGCGATGATATGCGCGACGCGCTCCCCGGCCCGGCCGTCCGCGACGACGTCGTCGGCCGGTGGCATCGACTCGCGGTAGCCTGGGGCGAGCACGCGCTGCAGGGCGTCGGCGACG
Source organism: uncultured Anaerolineaceae bacterium (assembly GCA_964371685.1). Classification (GTDB taxonomy): domain Bacteria; phylum Chloroflexota; class Limnocylindria; order Limnocylindrales; family CSP1-4; genus CAIXZV01. The sequence goes on along the minus strand of CAYJOH010000025.1, from coordinate 1,303 downwards.
GCCGAGGGGTCCGCCGCGACATCGGTGACGGTGGCCGGCCGGTGGCGGCCCTCCTGCCGGTCGCCGACGTTGACCGCCGGCAGCCGCACGGCGGGAGCCTCGATCAGGCCGCTGGAGCTGTTGCCCAGCATCGCGTCGGCCACGCGCAGCAGGCCCCAGTAGCGCCGCTCGCCGAGCGCCCGGACGGCGACCCGGCCGGGCCGCGCGGCCGCGTCCAGGAGCGCGGCGGCGGCCAGGTCCGCGCCGGGGTCCACGTTGGGCAGCGTCACGACGTACGTCGCGGACACCCGGTCCATCGCCGCGGCCACCGCCCGGGCCGCGCCCGCCGGATCCGGCTCCAGCGTCGCCGGGTGGACGGTGACCACGACGACCGGCGGCTCGAGCGCGACGCCCAGCTCCGCCTCGAGCCCGGCCCGGTCCGGCAGGTCGGCGCGGAAGGCGTTGTCCAGGCCCGGCGCCCCCACGACGTGGACCGCCGCCGGATCCTCGCCCATCGCGATCACCCGGCGCGCGTGCTCATCGCGGCTCACGAGGTGGAGGTGGGCGAGCTTGGTGATCGCGTGCCGCAACGCGTCGTCGAAGGCGCCCAGGGTCTGTTCGCCGCCGTGGAGGTGCACGATCGGGACGCGCTCGAGGGTCGCCGCCACCGCGGCCGCGGCCGTCTCGAACCGGTCGCCGACGAGGAGCAGGGCGTCCGGCCGCGCCGCGCGCAGCCACGCCCCGACCTCGGCGAGGGCGGTCGCGGCCTGCGTGGCCGCCGGGGGATCCGACGCCGTCTCGTCGTCCGGCAGCCAGGCCAGGCGGGCGGCCGGCACAAACCCGTCCGCCTCGACCAGGTCGACCGTGTGCCCGTGCCGCGGCGACAGGTGCATCCCGCCCACGGCCAGCGCCGGCGACAGCGACGGCTGGGCACGGATCGCGAGGCAGACCGAGCGCAGGATCCCCCAGTCCTGGCGGCCGGTCGTCAGGACGGCGATCGTTCGTACGCGGGCGGCGGTCACGCCAGCCCCTCGACGTCCCCGGCCGCCACGGCGGCCCCGGCCGCGACGTCGCGCCGCGTGCGGCGGCCCACGACGTCGACCAGCCTCGCGGGCGCCAGCCCGGTGCCCGGCCGGAGGATCGCGACGTCGCCGGCGTCCACGAGCCGGCCCGCGTCGAGCGCGCGCGCCCAGTGGAGGCTGCGTCGCGCGACCCGGGCGACGTCCGCCTCGGCGGGGACGGGGGCCTTGATGCCGGTGCCCAGGGCGGACTCGATGGACCGGATCGCCCGGACCATGGCGGCCAGCTCGTCCGGCTCCAGCGA
>CAYJOH010000024.1:11997-12348 GCA_964371685.1 uncultured Anaerolineaceae bacterium | reverse complement strand
CTCAATCCCGAGCAGCGGCGCGCGGTCATGCACGGCGACGGGCCGCTGCTCGTCGTCGCCGGAGCCGGCACCGGCAAGACGCAGGTCATCACCCGCCGGATCGCGTGGCTGATCGCCACCCGGCGCGCGAAGCCGTCCGAGATCCTCGCGCTCACGTTCACGGACCAGGCCGCGGACGAGATGCAGGGCCGGGTGGACCAGCTGGTGCCGTACGGGTACACGGACACCGCGATCTCCACGTTCCACGCCTTCGGCGACCGGCTGATCCGGGAGTTCGCGCTGGAGCTCGGCCTGCCCTCGGACGTGCGCGTCCTGTCGCGGCCCGAGACGGTCGTGTTACTGCGGGAGACC
>CAYJOH010000024.1:0-11987 GCA_964371685.1 uncultured Anaerolineaceae bacterium | reverse complement strand
CCTCAACGCCGAGCAGCGCAAGGCCGTGACGCACCGCGACGGGCCGCTGCTCGTCGTCGCCGGCGCAGGCACCGGCAAGACGCAGGTCATCACCCGCCGGATCGCGTGGCTCATCGCGACTCGCCGCGCCCGTCCGGCAGAGATCCTCGCGCTGACGTTCACCGACCAGGCCGCGGACGAGATGCAGGCACGGGTGGACCAGCTCGTCCCGTACGGCTACACGGACACGGCGATCTCGACCTTCCATGCGTTCGGCGACCGCCTGGTCCGGGAGTTCGCGCTCGAGCTGGGGCTGCCGTCGGACGTGCGGGTGCTGTCGCGGCCCGAGACGGTCGTGTTCCTGCGGGAGCACCTGTTCGAGTTCCAGCTGGACGCGTACCGGCCGCTGGGGGACCCGACGCGCTTCCTGGACGCGCTGGCCACGCTGTTCTCGCGGGCGAAGGACGAGGACGTCTCGCCGGAGGCGTTCCTGGCCCATGCGGATCGCCTGGCCGCCGGTGCCGCGGCGGCGCAGGCCGGTGTGGACGCCGCAGGCGGGGCGGCGACCGACGCGGACCGGGACGCGACCGCGGCGCTCGACGAGGAGGCGCGGCGGCAGCGCGAGCTGGCCTTGGCCTACGCGCGCTACCAGGACCTCCTCGCGGCGACCGGCGCGATCGACTTCGGCGACCAGGTGTCGCTGGCGCTGCGCCTGCTCCGGGACTCGCCGGCGACGCGCGAGGCGGTCCAGCGGCGCTTCCGGTACGTGCTCGTGGACGAGTTCCAGGACACGAACCGGGCGCAGGCGGAGCTCGTCGCGCTGGTGGCCCAGCCGCACCGCAACGTGACGGTCGTGGGGGACGACGACCAGTCCATCTACAAGTTCCGCGGCGCGGCAATCAGCAACATCCTCGAGTTCCGCGAGCGGTACCGCCACGCGAGGGTGGTCGTGCTGCGGCGCAACTACCGGTCGCGGGGCCCGATCCTCGACGCCGCCTACCGTCTCGTCCGCCACAACGACCCGGACCGCCTCGAGGTCCGGGCCGGGATCGTCAAGCGGCTGGTCCCCGAGCGGGGCAGCGACGGCGCCCCGGCCGTCCGCCACGAGGCGTTCGCGACCGGCGCGGAGGAGGCGGACTGGATCGCGGCGGACATCGGGCGTCGCGTGCGCGAGGGAGCGCAACCGCGCCAGACGGCGATCCTCGTGCGCTCGAACGCAGCGGCGGACCCGATCCTGCGCTCGCTCAACCTCGAGGGGATCCCGTGGCGGTTCTCCGGCACGTCCGGCCTGTACGCCCGCCCGGAGGTCAGGCTCCTGCTCGCCTTCCTGCGCGCGATCGCGGACCCCGGTTCGTCGGTGGACGTCTACGCGCTGGCGGCCTCGGAGCTGTACCGGCTGGGCGGCGAGGACCTGGTCGCGATCGTGAACATGGCCCGGCGGCGCAACCGCTCGGTGTGGGAGGTGCTCGACGAGCTGGGCCGCCAGCCGGGAATCCTTCGCCTCTCCCCGGACAGCCGGGCGAGCGCCGCAACGCTGGTCGAGGACCTGCGGCGGTACGTCGCCCTGGCCCACGAGCGCCCGGCCGGCGAGGTGCTGTACGCGTTCCTGCGCGGCACCGGCTGGCTCAAGCGGCTGGCCGAGGCGGACACCGTCGCGGCGGAGGAGGCGCTGTCCAACATCGCGCGCTTCTTCGACATCGTCCGGGCGCAGTCGGCGCTGCTCACGGACGATCGGGCGGTGTTCGTCGCCCGTCACCTGCAGACGCTGATCCAGGCCGGCGACGACCCGCCCACCGCGGACATCGACCCGGACGCGGAGGCCGTGGCGGTGATGACCGTCCACAAGGCGAAGGGCCTCGAGTTCCCGGTGGTGTACCTGCCCGGGCTGGTGACGGGGCGGTTCCCGGCGATCGGCCGGCGGGAGCCGCTCGGGCTGCCGCTCGAGCTCGTCAGGGAGACCCTGCCCGAGGGCGACTACCAGCTCCAGGAGGAGCGGCGCCTGTTCTACGTGGGCATGACCCGGGCCCGCGACGAGCTGGTGCTGTCGCACGCGGCGGACTACGGCGGCCAACGCGCACGGCGCGTGTCGCCGTTCGTGCTCGAGGCACTGGACCTGCCGGTCGCGGCGGGCACTGCCGGCGCGGGGGCGAAGCCGGCCTCGCCGCTGGAGCGGCTCGCCGGGCTCGAGCGGACGGACCCGTCGCCGGTCGCGGTCCGGGCGCGCGGCGACGAGCCGCTGATGCTGTCGTTCTACGCCATCGACGACTACCTGACCTGTCCGCTCAAGTACAAGTACGCCCACCTGCTGCGCGTCCCGCTGGCGCCGCACCACTCGATCATCTACGGCTCCGCGCTGCATGCCGCGGTGTCCGAGTTCCACAAGCGCCACGCGCGCGGCGATGTGATGAGTGACGACGAGCTGTACGCGTCGTTCGTCAACGCGTGGACCAACGACGGCTTCCTGTCCCGGGAGCACGAGGAGGCGCGGCTGGCCGCCGGCCGTGACGCGCTGCGGCGGTTCCGGGACGAGCAGCTGGCGCCCGGCGCGGTGGTGCCGGCCTACGTGGAGCGCGAGTTCAGCTTCCTGCTCGACGGCGACCGTGTGCGGGGCCGGTTCGACCGCGTGGACATCGTGCCCCGCGAGCCGGGAGCACCGGCACCCCCGGCCGCGGACGGCGACACCGCCCACGGCGCGGACGTGGTGGAACCGACCCTCGACCTGTCGCCCGAGCGGGTCACGATCACGGACTACAAGTCCTCGGACGTGCGCGATCCGGCCCGGGCGCGCCAGCGGGCGAAGGAGTCGCTCCAGCTCTCGATCTACGCCATGGGCTACGAGGCGATGACCGGACGCCTGCCCGATGCCGTGGCGCTCCACTTCCTGGAATCGGGCCTGGTGGGCACGGCGACGGTGGACCGCCGGCGGATGGAGAAGGCGCGCGAATCGATCCGGACGGCCGCCGCCGGCATCCGGGCTCGAGCGTTCGGACCCAAGCCGGACTTCCTGTCCTGCAGCTACTGCGCGTTCCGGGAGATCTGCCCGGCCAGCGCGGTCCGCTAGCCGATGGGCGGGCTGGCGGCGTCGGACCAGGCCGCGATCGCCGCCGTGCTGGCGGGCACGGCGCGTGGGGCGGTGGTCGAGGCCGACAACCTCGAGGCGCTGCGCGCCCTGCCGGACGGGACCGCGGACCTCGCCTACGCCGACCCGCCGTTCGCGAGCGGCGGGGCACGCCGCCTGGCCTCGATTCGCACCGGGGTCGGTGAGCGGACGCGGCGCGGGTTCGGCGGGCGGGAGTACCACTACGAGGTCGTCCGCGACCTGGCCTGGGCGGACGACCTGCCGCTCGACGTGCACCTCGAGTCGCTCCACGCCCGGCTGGTCGAGGTCCACCGGGTGCTGGCCGGTCACGGATCGCTGTACCTGCACGTGGACTGGCGCACGGCGCACCATGCGCGGATCCTGCTCGACGAGGTGTTCGGCGCGGAGCGCTTCCTCAACGAGATCGTGTGGGCCTACGACTACGGCGGGCGGGCCCGGGACCGGTGGCCGCGCAAGCACGACACGATCCTGTGGTACGCGAAGGGCGAGGCATGGCTGTTCGACCGTGACGCCGTGGACCGGATCCCGTATCTCGCCCCCGGCCTGGTGGGGCCAGAGAAGGCCGCCCGCGGCAAGCTGCCCACCGACGTGTGGTGGATGACGATCGTGCCGCCGGCCTCGCGGGAGCGGACCGGGTACCCCACCCAGAAGCCGGTCCGGCTGCTGGAGCGGATCGTGGCCGCCTCGAGCCGGCCCGGCGACCTCGTGCTGGACCCGTACGCGGGCAGCGGCACGACTGGCGTGGCGGCGCTCCGCCTGGGTCGCCGGTGGCTGCTGGTGGACCGCAACCCGGCGGCGGTCGAGATCGCCCGGGCACGGCTGGCGGCGGAGGCCGGCGACGGTGGCTCCGACGACGGCGCCAATGATGGCGCAGGGGCCGGTGGCGGGGACCCGGAGGTCCTTCGCGGATGATGATCGAGGCGATCACCTTCGACTTCGGCAACACGCTCGTGCCGGTCACCGGCCCGGACCTGCGCGGCGTCGTTGCGGTCACGGCGGACGCGATGGCGCTGCGCCTCGGCCCGTTCGACCGCGAGGCGGTGCTCCGGGCCTGGGCCGAAGAGCGCGAGCGTCAGTTCCGCGATGCGGTGCCTGCGTTCCGCGAGGTCGACCTCGGCGAGCGCGTCGTACGCGTGCTGGCGCGCCTCCGGGGGATGCCCGCGCCGCCGCCGGACGCGCGCTGGGACCAGGCGACGGCGGCCTCCCTGAGCACGCCGTCGGAGGTCGACTGGGCGATCGAGGCGTACTCGCGGGCGTTCCTGGAGGCGCTCCCGCCCCGGCCCGAGGTCCGCGCGCTGCTGGCCCGGCTGGCGGCCGGGCACCGGCTCGGCATCCTGTCCAACTGGCCGCTGGCCGCGACCATCGACCGCTACGCGGAGGCCGCCGGCTGGATGCCGTACCTGGCGGCGATCACCGTGTCCCAGCGCGTGGGGGTGATCAAGCCCCATCCGGCCATCTTCGCGGCGGCCCGCGAGGCGCTGGGCGGCCCGCCGCCGGACCGGATCCTTCACGTGGGCGATGACTGGGCGGCGGACGTCGTGGGCGCCAAGGCGGCCGGCTGGCGGGTGGCGTACCTGCTGGCCCGGCCGGCCGACTCGCCACTGCCGCTGAGCGAGCGGGTCGACGGGCCGGCGCCGGACCTCGAGCTGGCGAGCCTCGACGACCTCGAGGGGGCGCTCGCCGCACTCTGACGGGACCGCCGCAGCCGATAGACTCGACGGCGATGGAGTCGCGTGACCGCCTCGTGAACCTCGCGCTGCTGGCCGTGGCCGGCGTGGTCTGGGTCCTGGTGGGCCTGATCGTCACCACGCGCGATCCCTACCAGGACGCCATGGCCGGCTACCTCGGCGCGCTGCTCATCGGCCTCGCGGTCGGGCTCACGGCGATCCCGCTCGCCTGGCTGGTCGTGTTCAGCCGCCACCGGCGCATCGCGTACCAGGGCGACTGGATCCGCGCCGCCCGGCGCGGCGGCTGGACCGGGCTGTTCGTCGCGGTGATCGTGGTCCTGCGGCTCGTGGATGCGTTCCAGCTGCCGATCATCCTGTTCCTCGCCGCAATCTTCGTCGTCGCCGAGGTCACGCTCTCGGCGGAGCGCTAGGAGGACCCGTGACCGAGCCCCTCACCGCCGCACGTTCCGCGGAGCCGTTCGCCGACCTCAAGGACCGCGTCGCCGCGGCCGTCGAGGCGGCCCGCGACGAGATCCTCGACCTGTCGCACCGCATCCACGCCAACCCGGAGCCGGCCTTCGAGGAGCACCAGGCCGCCGCCTGGGTGGCCGAGGCGATCGCCCGGCACGGGTACGCCGTGGAGCACCCGGTGGGCAGCCTCGCCACCGCGGTCCGCGGGCGCCTTACCGGCGGTCTTGGCCCTGACGGCCCGCGGATCGGCGTCCTCGCCGAGTACGACGCGCTGCCCGGGCTGGGCCATGGCTGCGGGCACAACACGATGGCCTCGTCCGGCGTGGGGGCCGCGATCGCCCTGGCCGCGGTGCGCGACGCATGGGCGGGCGAGGTCGTGTTCCTCGGCACCCCGGCGGAGGAGCGGGGGAGCGGCAAGGAGATCATGATCCGCGACGGCCTGTTCGAGGGCCTCGACGGGGCGCTGCTGTTCCACCCCTGCGACCGGAACCACGTGGACAGCGCCCCGCTCGCGTCCGAGGACGTCAGCGTCGTGTTCACGGGCGAGGCGTCGCACGCGGCGTCCGACCCGTGGCGCGGCCGGAACGCCCTGGACGCAATGATCGCGCTGTTCGTGTCGGTCGGCCTGTGGCGCCAGCAGCTGCCGACCCACTGCCGCGTCCACGGGATCATCCAGGAAGGCGGCACGGCGGCCAACATCATCCCCGCCCGGACCCGGGCCTGGTTCATGATCCGGAGCGCAGACCAGGGCTACTACGAGGTGATGAAGGCCCGGTTCCGCGAGCTGTGCCAGGCGGCGGCGATGGCCGCGGGCGTCGAGGTCGAGGTCGAGTTCTCCGGCCTGGCCATGACGATGAAGCGCAACGGCGTCCTGGCCGGGCGCTGGGTCGCCAATGCCGAGGCGTACGGGATCGCGGACCAGGGCATGGACCCGTCGTCCGGCTCGACGGACATGGCCAACGTGTCCTGGGTCGTGCCGGCCATCCACCCGGAGCTCGCGATCACGGACGAGCCCACGCCCGGCCACACCATCGAGTTCCGCGACGCCGCCGCGCGCCCGCGGGCGGACCGGACGGTGCTGCTCGCCGCGACGCTCGTGGCCCAGACCGCGATCGACCTGCTGGCGGACCCGGCGCTGGTCGCGGCGGCATGGCGGGAGTTCCGCGGGGAGGGCTGATCGTCCCGGGCCATGGCCAGCGCCCGTGCGACCGGGTACGATGCCGCCCGGCGCGCCCCGCTGGACGGTGGACCCGAACCGGCGGCGCCCTGGCTACAGGTGGCGGCAACGCCCCGGCCGTCGCTCGCGGCGGCCCGCCGCCCGGAGGAGCAACGTGGCCGAGCGTCCCCATCAGCCGGGAGACGTCGACTTCGCGGCGCGCAACGGCTGGGACCGCGCGTACGAGACCTACGACGACTTCGACCTGCCCACCTACGTCGGGCTGCCGACGTTCATGAAGCTGCCCTGGGTGCCCGACCCGTCCGAGCTCCGGGCACGCAACGCGGACATCGCGATCGTCGGCGCCCCGTTCGACGACGCGGTCAGCCACCGGCCGGGCGCCCGCTTCGGGCCGAGGGCGATCCGCGAGGCGCAGTACACGTCGGGCTCGATCCACTCGCTCCAGCTGGGCAACGAGCCGTTCGAGGTCCTGACCGTCGTCGATGCCGGCGACGCCAACATCATCCCGGCCTGGATCGACCGGGCCCACGCCCTGATCTACCGCAAGGTCCACGAGGTGGCCTCGACCGGCGCGATCCCGATCGTGCTCGGCGGGGACCACTCGATCACCTGGCCGTCGGCCACGGCCGTCGCGGACGTCCGGCGCCCGGGCAGCATCGGCATCGTCCACTTCGACGCCCACGCGGACACCGCCAACGACGACTGGGGCGTGCTGGCCGGGCATGGCACGCCGATGCGCCGGCTGATCGAGTCGGGCGCGGTCAGGGGGCGCAACTTCGTCCAGGTCGGGCTGCGCGGCTACTGGCCGCCGGTCGAGACCTTCGAGTGGATGCAGGAGCAGGGCCTCCGCTGGCACCTCATGCGCGAGATCGAGGAGCGGGGGGCCGAGGCCGTGATCGACGACGCGATCGCCGAGGCGCTCGACGGTCCGGACGCGATCTACATCTCGGTGGACATCGATGTCATCGACCCGGGCAGCGCCCCCGGCACCGGCACCCCGGAGCCGGGCGGGATGCTGCCCCGGGAGCTGCTGCGGGCCGTCCGGCGGATCGCCGCGGCGGTCGAGGTCGCGGGCATGGACATCGTGGAGGTGTCACCGCCCTACGACCACGCGGAGGTCACGGCGATGGCGGCCAACCGGGTCGCGCTGGAGGCGATCTCGGCGCTGGCCGCGAAGCGGACGGCCGGTCACCCGGTCCGGTTCGAGCGACCGTGAGCGGAAGGCCCTCCGGGGACCCGACGCCCGACGTGGAGGCCACCGCCGCGGCGCTGGCGCGCCTGTACGACCTCGACCTCGCGGACGACCCGGGCGACCTCGACCTGTACCGGGCGCTGGCGGCCCGGACCGGCGGCCCGATCCTCGAGCTGGCGGTCGGGACCGGTCGCGTGGCGGTGCCGCTGGCCGCGGATGGCCACGAGGTCACCGGTGTGGACGTGGACCCGGCGATGCTCGCGCGTGCCCGCCTGGCCGCCGACGCCGCGGGCGCGGCCGTCGCCCGGCGGCTGCACCTGGTCGAGGGCGACGGCCGGACGGTCCGGCTGCCCGACGCGGGGGCGTACCGGCTGGCGTCCATCCCGCTCAACTCGATCTTCGTGTTCGGTGGCCGCGAGGACCAGGCGGCCGCCGTCGCCACGCTGGCGGCGCACCTGGCCCCGGGCGGCCTCGCCGTCCTCGACGCCTGGCTGCCCGACGCCGACGACCTGTCCCGCTACGACGGCCGCCTCGTGCTCGAGTGGGTGCGGGAGGACCCGGCGACCGGCAGGACCGTGACCAAGACGGGCAGCGCCCTGTTCGACCCGTCGACCGGCCTCGTCCGGCTGACGACGATCTTCGAGGAGGGCCACCCGGGCGAGGCCCCGCGGCGCTGGGTCCGCGTCGACCGGTTGCGCCTCGCGCGACCCGACGACCTCGTGGCGTTCGCGGAGGCCGCGGGCCTGGTCGTGGAGACGCTGGCGGGGGGCTACGAGCTGGAGCCGCTGGCCGCCGGCGCCGAGCGCGTGGTGCTGGTCGGGCGCCGGCCGGGCTGACCGCGCGGCCCGGCGGCCCTTGCCAGGCCCCTGACCGGGACCATCGGGCTCGGCCGCCCGGGACCGGGTGCGTGGTAGAGTCGCGCCGATGTCGGACCAGATCCGCCTGCTCGTCGTCGAGGACGTCCCACAGGTTGCGCAGTACATCCGCGGGCTGCTGAACTCGCAGTCGACGATCAAGCTGCTGGACGTCGTCAACGACGGCTCGCGCGTGCTCAAGCTGATCGCCGAGCTCCGCCCGGACGTCGTCCTCGTCGACGCCCTGCTGCAGGGCCGGGTCAAGGGCCTGTCGCTGGTGGAGCAGATCCACAAGTCGGACGGCCCGGTGCCCGTCATCGTCCTCACCGTGCCGCAGCAGCCAGTGGCGCCCAGCCCCGAGAACGGCGTGCATGGCGTGCTGTCGATGCCGTTCACCGGCTATGAGCTGGTGACTCGGCTCCAGCAGGTCCGCCAGGCCGCGGTGGCCAGCGACCACATCGGCACGGCGCGGATGATCACGTTGTTCGCGCCCAAGGGCGGCGTGGGCAAGACGACGCTGGCGTTCAACCTCGCCGTCGCCATCGGCCAGCTCGGCCACCGGACCGTGCTCATCGACGGCAGCCTCCAGTTCGGTGACATGCGGGCGCTGCTCAAGGTGCCGCTCGAGACCCCGTCGCTGCTGGACCTGCCCACCGACCGGATCCAGGAGTCCGACCTCCAGGACGTCCTGTGGCGAGACCCCTCGGGCATCGACATCCTGCTCGCTCCGCCTCGCGTCGAGATGGCGGAGATGGTCACGGTGCGGGACCTCGAGAAGGTCCTCTCGCTCCTGCGCCGCGTGTATGAGTTCGTGATCGTGGACACGCCGGCGGTCGTCAACGACATCAACCTCGCGTTCCTCGACGCGTCGGAGACGATCCTCGAGGTCGTGACCTTCGACTCGACGACCATCCACAGCACGATGGTCATGGCGGACGCATTCCGGATGATCGGCTACCCGCCGACGAAGGTGCGCTACCTCGTGAACCGCGCCGACTCGCAGGGCGGCATCGACCCCGACACGCTCCAGCGCGCGCTGGGTCGCAAGCCGGAGCACTACATCGGGTCGGGCGGGGCGCTGGTGGTCAACGCCAACAACGAGGGGATCCCGTTCGTGCTCGCGGACCCGTCGGCGGCGATCAGCCAGGACGTGATGCGCACGGCCGGCGAGCTCGTGGGCCGGGGCGCGCCGGCCGCGAGCCGACGGTAACGGGAGCCGCGTGTCCGATCCCCGGCCCATCGGCGTCTTCGACTCCGGCGTCGGTGGTCTCACCGTGCTGCGCGAGATCCTCCGGCGCTCGCCGCACGAGTCGACGATCTACCTCGGCGACAACGCGCGCGCGCCGTACGGCACCCGGCCCGACGACGAGGTCCGCCGCTTCTCGGCCGAGGCGCTGGACGAGCTGGCGGCGCGCGACGTCAAGGCGCTGGTCGTCGCCTGCAACACCTCCACCGCGGTGGCGCTTCGGGACCTCAGGGCGCGGTACGACCTGCCCGTGCTCGGCGTCGTGCGGCCCGGCGCGGCCGCGGCGGCGCTGGCGACCCGGAACCGGCGGGTGGGCGTGATCGCCACCCCGGCCACGGTCCGCTCCCATGCGTACTTCAACGCGATCAAGGACGAGAACCCGGCCGTCGAGGTCTACGAGCACGCGACTCCGCGCTTCGTGCCGATGGTCGAGGCCGGCATCCTGTCGGGTCCGGCGCTCGAGGCGGCCGTGGCGGAGGACTTGGCGCCGCTGCTCGGCGAGCGCGACGGCGCGGGGGAGTTCGTGTTCCCGCGCCCGCCGTCGGCCAAGATCGACACCCTGCTGCTGGGCTGCACGCACTACCCGCTGCTGCGCCCGGTGCTGAGCGCCGCGGTGGGGGACCGGGTGGCGATCGTGGACTCGGCGACCGCGACCGCGGCGACGCTGGCGGAGCTGCTGTCGGTGAACGGCCTCGAGGCGCCCGGCACGACCCGGGGCACGGCCGCGGACCCGGGGGCGGCCGGCCACTCGCGCCCCGCCGAGCAGTGGGCCGGGGAGCCGCCGACCCACGTCCAGCTCACCACCGGAGACGTGGAGCGGTTCCGCTCGATCGCGGCGCGGATGTTCGGGGAGGCCTTCCCGGACGTGGACGGCGTGGAGCTGGCGGCGGCCGGCGTCGTGTGGGCCGCGGGCGCCTGATGCCGGCGCGGGACGATTCCCGGCGCCGCCCGGATCGCCGCCGCGGCGTTCCCGACGAGCGGCTGTGGCAGCTCGGCTTCCTCGTCGGGTCGGTGCTGGGCGCGGCCGTGACCGTCGCCGGCCGCCAGCTGGAGCGATCCGCCCGGGCGGCCGGGCTGGTGGACTGGCGGCGCGTGGAGTCGATCGCCGCCGCGCGCCTGCGCAACGCCCCGGGCGCGCTCACGGAGGCGGAGCTGCGGGCGGTCGAGGGCGACTACGCGGACGCGATGGCGCGCGTCGCCCCGGCCCTGGCGCGGCACCTCGGCACGGACCTGCCGGGCGTGGTGGACCGGGTCGCGATCGTCGACCGTGCCGAGTGGGTCCGGGCCAACACCGCGGCGTTCGCCGGCCTCATCGGCCGCCTGGAGGGCGAGCTGCTCGACCAGCTCCTGCCACTTGGCGGCGGCCTGGGCAAGGCGACCGTCGCGCTGGCCAACCGCTGGGTGACGACCCGCCAGCTGGGGCTGCTGCTGGGGTTCATGGGCCAGCGGGTGCTGGGCCAGTACGACCTCGCGCTGCTCACCGCGGAGACGACGCCCGGGCGGCTGCTGTTCGTGGAGGAGAACATCCGCCACACGGCGCGCGTCCTGGACATCCCGGTCGGGCCGTTCCGGACCTGGATCGCCCTCCACGAGACGACCCACGCGTTCGAGTTCGAGGCCCACCCCTGGCTCCGGCCGTACCTCGCGGAGCGCCTCGAGCGACAGATCTCGATGCTGTCGTCGGACGCGACGTCGATGGGCCGCGAGGCGGTGGCGTCGATCGGGGCCGCCCTGCGCGGCGAGGGGCGGCGCGACGACCAGCACTGGCTGGAGCGGCTGATGTCGGACGAGCAGCGGCGCCTGTTCCGCGAGACGCAGGCGGTGATGAGCCTGCTCGAGGGGTTCGGCGACCACGTGATGGACGAGGTGGGACGGGACCTGGTCCCGGGCGTGGAGCGGATCTCTGCCCGGTTCCACGCCCGGCGCGAGCAGCGCACGCCGTTCGAGCGCGCGATGCTGCGGATCACGGGCATGGACCTCAAGATGGAGCAGTACCGGAAGGGCGAGGCGTTCGTCGCGGAGATCGAGCGGCTGGCCGGGTCGGCCGCGCTGCGCCGGCTGTGGGACGGCCCGGAGACGCTGCCGACGCCGGAGGAGATCGACCGCCCGGCGGACTGGGTGCGCCGGCTGGGCCTGGACCGGATCGCGGGAGGCGTGTCGTGACCGAGGGACCAGGGAGCGGGCCGGGAAGCGGACCGGGCGAGGCGAGCGGACCGGGCGAGGCGGGCGGACAGGCGGGCGGCCCGGGGCCGGGGTCGGGTCCGGGCGGCGTGCCGGTGGCGATCGCGCTGACGCCGATCC
>CAYJOH010000023.1:8441-12351 GCA_964371685.1 uncultured Anaerolineaceae bacterium | reverse complement strand
CCGATCTGCAGGCCGCCTTCGCGAAGGTCGGCGCCACTGAGATCGTCCCGGCGCTCCGGGCCACCGAGCGTGGCCGCCGGTTCATCGACGAGCGGGTGGTCCCGTACCAGAAGGAGTTCGGCTGGCACGCCGTCTGGAGCCACGAGTTCATCTACCCCTCATTCCGCGAGGACATGAACCCGGTCATCCAGCTCGTCCGCGACCAGTACACCTCGGACTACGACTACCCGTCCAAGGTCGCGGCCCTCAAGGCCGACATCGAGGCCGCGGCGCGGGAGATCCTCGAGGGGCTCGAGGGCGAGGCGCTGGACAAGATGCGCGCCGCCAACGACATCAACCTCAAGATGGCGCCGCTCACCCCGGACCATCACTTCTACATCGACCAGGGCGCCAACGCGCACGTCCGCCTCGTCCTCGTCGCCATCGGCGAGAAGCTGGTCGAGATGGGCATGCTGGACCAGCCCGACGACACGATCCTGTTCCGCTACAACGCCCTGCGCGAGTTCCTGGGGGCGCCGGACGCGGAGAGCGGGCGCGCGCAGGTCGCCGCCGCACGGGCCAGGCGCGCCGCCGCCGAGAACATCCGCCCCAAGGACTGGGTCGGTACCGTCACGGCCACGCAGCTCGCGTTCCCGTACCTCAACCTCTGGGGCTTCCCGGACAAGTTCAACCGGCCACGCGAGATGCACGGCGACAAGATCGTCGGCATCGGCGGATCGCCGGGCGTCGTCGAGGGCACCGCGCGTGTCGTGATGTCCACCGATGAGTTCGACAGCCTGGAGACGGGCGAGATCCTCGTCTGCGAGATGACCAATCCCGCCTGGCAGGTCCTCTACGGCAAGATCATCGCGGTCGTGACGAACGCGGGCGACCTCGTTGCCCACCCGGCCGTCCTCGCCCGCGAGTACGGCATCCCGGCCGTGGTCGGGACATCCGTCGGCACGTACCGCATCAAGACGGGCGATCGGCTCCGCGTCGACGGCAACGCCGGCGTCGTGGAGATCCTGACCGTGCCGGCGGCCGCGGCCGCCGGCATGAAGGACTGACCGTCCAGCCATGACCCGCCAGGCCCGCATCTCGCGCAGCGTCCTGAGCGACCAGGTCAAGGACCGCCTCCTGCAGGCGATCCTCGACGGCCGCTATCCGCCCGGCGCCCGGATCGTCGAGACCCGGGTCGCCCGGGAGCTCGGCACGAGCCAGGCACCCGTCCGCGAGGCGCTGCGCGACCTCGAGGGCCTGGGGGTCGTGGAGACCACCGCGTTTCGGGGAGCTCGGGTCCGCCGCCCGTCGGCGGACGAGCTCCTCGAGGCGTTCGCCGTCCGAGCCGAGCTCGAATCGCTCGCCGCCCGCCTGGCCGTGACGAAGATCCAGGAGGGGGATCTCGAGGCCCTGGCCAGCCTCGTGGCGACCATGCAGGAGGCGGCCGAGTCCGGCGAGACGTACGCGGAGGCCACGGCCGACGCCGCGTTCCACGGACGCGTCGTGGAGCTGGCCGGCAACGCGACGCTGACCCGCGTCTGGCGTACCCTCGAGCCGTTCCTGCGCACCTACATCACGATCGTGTCGCCCGGCGCCGACCGGCGACGGATCGCGGACGAGCACCTGCCGATCCTCGACGCGCTGCGCCGGCGGGACCCGGACCTCGCGGTCGAGGTCCTGCACACGCACTTCGAGCGGGCCGCAGCAGGGCTCGCCAGCCACTGGGCGGAGCGCGGCGAAACGGCCGCGGCCGCCGGATCGGAGGACACGGCCGCAGGCGCCCCGGCCTCCCTGCCCCAGCTCGCCCGGCAGCCCGCCTGACCGGCACCCACCATCCGCGCGAAAGGACACGATGAACGACACGCTGCAACTGACGGAGGAGTTCTCGGCGGGCGCCGCGCGCCTGCGCGTGGACGTCCATGGCGGCGCGCCCCGGGCGCACGTGCTCGACGACCTCACGTTCCTCAACTACCGCCTGGCCGACGTCCGGATCTCCCCGCAGGTCACGCTGACCGAGCCCGACATCGTGTGGCACCAGGACGGCGACAAGCGGGTGTCGTACGACGGCCGCGTCGTCACGTTCTCCGGCGACTGGCCGGCCGGGCCGATCCAGAAGGTGATCGTCGCGGTCCTGGCCCTGCGCATGGAGGCCGTCGGCCTGCACCCGTCCCACAGCGCCGCGGTCCATTTCCGCGGCCGGACGCTCCTGTTCCTGGGCGGCGAGTCCAACCACGGCAAGAGCATGGGCCTGATCGAGGCCGGCGTCCGGGGCGCCCTCCAGGTGGCGTCCGAGACCACGGTCATCGACGAGGACGGGCGGGCCGTCATGGGCTCCGTGGACACCTTCCTGCGCAAGCGGACCGAGGGCACCGAGCGCTCCGACAAGGCCGCCCCCAACAAGGGCGTGGAGAAGTTCTGGGGCGAGATGCCGAGCTGGGGGATGTACCAGGGCACGCCCAACATCGACGTCGTCATCGTCCCGGCCATCGACGGCAACTTCGATCCCGCGACCAACGAGCTGATCCCGTTCGAGCGCCAGTTCCAGTTCCTGCACTCGCTGCAGAACTACTTCCTGACCAACGAGCTGCTCGCCCCCGGCCACGTCATGCCCATGCTCGACGACGACGAGCTGCGCCAGGCGCGCGCCGGGTTCGTGGCGCGCTTCTGCGAGCGGCCGTTCTTCTTCATCCGCGCGGCGACCCCCCAGGTGCTCCTGGACGAGGTCGAGCGGATCCTCTGACGGCAGGCCGACCATGCGCACCTTCGCCTACGCCCGACCCGGCACGCTGGCCGAGGCCGTGGCCCTGCTCGCGACGCACGGCCCCGAGGCCCGCGTGCTCGCCGGCGGCACGGACCTCGTGATCCGGCTGCGCGACGGCTCCGCGCGCCCGTCGGTGGTCGTGGACCTCAAGCGGATCGCCGAGCTGGACCCGGCCATCCGCGAGGCGGACGGCCGCCTGGTGATCCCGGCGACCGCGGTCATGACCGACATCGCCGCCGACGAGCGGGTGCGCCGCCGGTTCACCGCGCTGGCCGAGGCGGCCATCGTGGTCGGCTCGGTGCAGATCCGGAACCGGGCCACGCTGGCCGGCAACGTGTGCAACGCGTCGCCCGCCGCGGACACGGCGCCGGCCCTGCTGGTGTACGACGCCGCGGTCGTCGCCGCAGGCCCGGACGGCACCCGGCGGATCCCGATCGACGGCTTCTTCGTCCGCTCCGGCGTCACGACGCTGCGGCCCGGCGAGCTGGTCACGGCCGTGGAGCTGCCGCTCCCTGCCGGGCCCCTGGGCGCCACGCACGTGCGCCGCACGCGGCGGCGTGGCCACGACCTCGCCTCGGTGACGCTGGCCTGCTCCGTGGACCGGGCGGGCACGACCCGGATCGCCTACGGCAGCGTAGGCCCGCGGCCCGTGCTGGTCATCGACGACAGCGGCCTGCTCGCGGACCCGGCGGCGCCGGACGCGGCCAGGGCCGACCTCCTGGACCGGATGTTCGCGGGCGCCAGCCCGTCGCCGCGATCGATGCGGGCGAGCCCCGAGTACCGGCTGGCGATGCTCCGCGTGCTGGGCGCCCGTGCGCTGCGCACGGCCATCGAGCGCCTGGTGGCGGGGGAGTGAGCGCGATGACCGACCTCGTGTCCATCGACCTGACCGTCAACGGGCGACCGCGGACGATCGAGGTCCCCGCCCACCACACGCTGCTCGACGCGCTGCGCGACGACCTCGGCCTCACCGGGACCAAGGAGTGCTGTCTCGTCGGCGAGTGCGGTGCGTGCACGGTCAGCCTCGACGGGCGGATCGTGGACTCGTGCCTCGTGCTCGCGGTGGAGGCGGACGGCTGTGCCGTGACCACCATCGAGGGGCTCGCCGGCGAGGGGCGGCTCAGCCCGCTCCAGCAGGCGTTCCTCGACCACGGCGCCGCCCAGTGCGGG
>CAYJOH010000023.1:0-8431 GCA_964371685.1 uncultured Anaerolineaceae bacterium | reverse complement strand
GGCCTTCTGGGACAACCACGCCCTGCAGTGCGGCTTCTGCACCCCCGGCATGGTCATGAGCGCCAACGATCTGCTCGAGCGCAACCCGCACCCGACGGTGGAGGCCGTCCAGGAGGGCCTCGCCGGCAACCTGTGCCGCTGCGGCTGCTATGAGCAGATCGCGGACGCCGTCCTCGCGACCGCCGAGGGGGCCCGACGATGAGCACGACCCGGATCGGCGCTTCCCCGCAGCGCGTCGGCGGTGAGGCGCGGGTGAGCGGCCACCAGCAGTATGTCGCCGACCTCCACCTGCCCGATGAGCTCCACGCGAAGCTCGTCACGGTGCCCGTCGCGCGGGCCCGGATCGTCTCGATCGACGCCAGCGCGGCGCTGGCGGTCCCCGGCGTCCACCTCGTCATGACCGCCGCCGACCTGCCGCAGCCCGTCCCTCGGTTCGGCCCGCAGTTCGTGGATCGGCCGATCATCGCCGTGGACGAGACCAAGTTCCACGGCGACCCGGTCGCTGCCGTCGCGGCGGACACGAAGGACGCGGCCGAGGAGGCTGCCCGGCTCGTGCGGGTGACGTACGAGGAGCTGCCGGCGATCGTCACGATCGCGGCGGCGCTCGACCCGGCCGCGCCGTTGGTCCAGGATCCCTCGCTCCGTCCCAACGACCCGCGCGCCGGCACGAACGTCCTGCGCGAGCACCGCGTGGGCTGGGGCGACGTGGACGCCGCGGCGGCCGACCTCGTCGTGGACAACCGCTACACGTTCCCGATCGTGACCCACTTCGCCATCGAGCCACACGTGTTCATGGCAGCGCCGGACGGCGACGGGATTGCCGTCTGGAGCTCGATCCAGCACCCGAACTGGCTCCAGAAGATCATCGCCGGGCTCCTGGGGATGCCCCTGGCGAAGGTCCGCGTGTTCGCCCCGGATCCCGGCGGCGGGTTTGGCGGCAAGCAGCACACGAAGTACGAGCCGCTGGTCGCGTACATGGCACTCCGGGCTCGACGCCCGGTGCGCCTGGTGCTCAGCCTCGAGGAGTCATTCCAGGCTGCACGGCGCACGTCGGCGGAGGTCCGGGTCCGCACCGGCCTTCGAGTTGACGGCGCCCTCGTGTTCCAGGACATCGCAGCCGACTACATGATCGGGGCGTATGCCGACATCGCCGACCGCGTCGTCGGCAAGGGGAGCTACCCCGGCTGCGGCCCGTACCGCGTCCCCGATGCGCGGATCGTGGCCCGCAGCATCCTCTCGCACACGGTGCCGTCGACGGCCTTCCGCGGCTTTGGCAACCCCCAGGTCAACTGGGCGGTCGAGTCGAACCTCACCGACGCCGCCATCCGGCTCGGGATCGACCCGCTCGAGATCCGGCTGCGAAACCTGGCGCGGCCGGGCGAAGCGTTCATCCCCTTTGACACGCCGGCCGACGGCGTCTGGGAGCAGACCGTGCGCCGGGCGGCCGAGCTGATCGGCTGGGACACGCCGGCGGCACCCGGGCACGGCCGCGGGATCGCGATCGGCATCAAGTCCGGCCCCACGACCGGACTCTCGTACTCGACCGTCCGGCTGCTCGCCGACGGCAGCGTCATCGTGTACGCGGGGACCTCGGACATGGGCCAGGGAGCCCGGACCGTGTTCGCCCAGATCGCCGGGCAGGAGCTCGGGGCTCCGCTCGACGCCGTCAGCGTCGTCATGGGCGACACCGCCGTCGTGCCCTACGACCAGCAGACCTCGGCCAGCCGGTCGACGGTCCTGATGGGCAATGCCGTGCTCGCCGCCTGCCGCGACATCCAGTCGAAGCTGCGGGCCATGGCCGCGCGCGTCCACGGCATCGACGAGGCGGCGATCCGCGTCGACCGCGGGGTCGTCCGCCTGCCCGACCGTGAGCTGCCGATCCTCGACGTGCTCCGACCCGGACTCGGTCGCCTCGGCGGGGAGTTGATCGGGAACGGGGAGATGCGCAAGGACGCCGAGCCGGACCACCCGCTGGGCGGCAGCGCGGCGTTCTTCGAGTTCAACTGCACGGCCGTGGAGGCCGAGGTGGACGAGCAGACCGGTGACCTGACGATCGCGCGGTACGTGACCGTGTCCGACGTGGGCAAGGCGATCAACCCGCTCCAGGTCCGGATGCAGGACGAGGGCGCCGCGATCCAGGGCCTGGGCCACACGCTGATGGAGCACTACATCTTCGACGACGCCGGCCGGATCCGGAACCTGGGTGCCATCGACTACCGCATCCCGACCAGCATGGACCTGCCCCTCGAGATGGTCAGCGAGATCGTCGAGAACGCCGACGGCCCCGGCCCGTACGGCGCCAAGGGCATGAGCGAGGGGGCGCTGCTGTGCGTCTCGGCGGCCGTCGCGGCCGCGGTCCGGGACGCCACCGGCGTGGTGATCCGGGACCTGCCGCTGACGCCGGAGCGGGTGTGGCGCGCGCTGCGCGAGCGGGACCGGGAGGCCGCCGTGGCCGAAGCCGTCAAGCACGAGGAGCCCGTGTCATGACCACCCCCGACCTCGGCCCGATCACGGGCCTGCCCGCGGAGCAGGTGGTCAGCGCGGCCCGCCTCGTCCGCGAGGGCCGGATGATCTCGCTCGCCGCCGTCCGCTTCCCGGGCATGCCGCTGTTCCCGGGCCACCCGCCGTTCCAGGTGCTCAACTACCGGACGCCGCGGGGCATCCGGGTCACGGGCGCCAAGCCGTGGGGCCCGATCAACGACGCCGGCCTGGGCTACATGGCCGAGTACGTGATGGCCACCTCGCACTCGGGCGCGCACATGGACGCGCTTGCGCACATGACCGTCGGCGAGGACATGCACTGGTACGGCGGCGGCCGCGCCGACGACCACCTCACCGACTTCGGGCCAACGCACCTCGACGCGTCCCGGATGCCGCCGTTCTTCACCCGCGGCGTGCTGCTCGACGCCGCCGGCCACCGGGGCGTCGGGTGCCTGCCCAAGGGCGAGCCGATCGACGCCGTGGAGCTGGACGCGATCTGCGCCGCCGAGGGCGTGGAGGTCCGCCCCTGGGACGTGGTCGTGATCCGCACGGGCTACATGAGCCTGTGGCCGGACGCAGAGGCGATGGCGGCCCACAAGACGCCCGGCCCGGACATCACCGCGGCCCAGTGGCTGCTCGAGCGCGGCGTCGTGGCGACCGGGACGGACACCGAGACCTACGAGGTCCAGCCGGCGCCCGACCCGGGACCCACCGGCAACCCGCAGCCGGTCCACACGCTGCTGCTGATCAACAACGGCATCTACCTGATGGAGAGCCTCGACCTCGAGGAGCTCGCCCGACAGCGGGTGTACGAGTTCCTGTTCGTGGCCCTGCCCCTCAAGATCCGCGGCGCCACGGGATCGATGGTCGATCCCGTCGCCGTCATCTGACGCGTCCCAGGGAGCCCACCCGTGCCCGAGACCATGCAGGCGCTCGTCGTACTCGAGCCCAACCGCCTCGAGATTCACGAGGTCCCCGTCCCGGTTCCCGGCCCCAACGAGGTGCTGGCACGGGTTCGCGCGGTGTCCATCTGCGGCACCGACGCCCACATCATCCGGGGCGACTACCCGGGGTTCTGGCCGCCGTCGTTCCCGTTCATCCCGGGCCACGAGTGGGCGGGCGAGATCGCCGCCCTGGGGCCCGGGGCGGAGCGGTTCGGCTGGAAGGTCGGCGACCGCGTGGCCGGGACCAGCCATGACGCGTGCGGCGTGTGCCAGAAGTGCGTCGAGGGCCGCTACAACCTGTGCGAGAACTACGGCAAGCCCGGCCTCCACCGCCAGTACGGCCACAGCGTCCAGGGCGCCGACGCCGAGTACGTCGTCCACGGCGTGAAGTGCGTGTTCCCGCTCCCCGACGCGCTGTCGTTCGACGAGGGCGCCGTCATCGACCCCGCGTCCATCGCCCTCCACGTCGCCAACCGGGGGAACATCGTCCCCGGCGACACCGTGGCCATCACCGGCGCGGGCGCGATCGGGCTGCTGGGCGGTGACGCGGCGCTGATCCGTGGCGCGGCCCGGGTGATCGTGATCGAGCGCAACCCGCTGCGCCTGGCCAAGGCCGCCGCGATGGGGTTCGAGACCGTGGATGCCGCCGTGGGCGACCCGGTCGCCGTCGTCCGCGACCTGACCGACGGGTTCGGGGCGGACGTCGTGCTCGAGTGCGCCGGCGTGCCGGCCACCGTGCAGTGGGCGCTGGGGATGCTCCGCCGGGGCGGCCGATGCGCCGCCGTGGGGATCCCGACCGTCGGCGTGGAGATCGCGATGCAGAAGCTGGTGCTCGACGAGCTGGAGCTCGTGGGGTCACGGGCCTCGGCCGGCGAGATGCGCCGCGTCATGCCCCACGTGGAGCAGGGCCGGATGCGCGTCCGCGACGTCATGACCCACGAGTTCGCGCTCGCCGACTACGCGCAGGCCATCGACACCTTCAACGATCCCGCCAGCGGGGCGATCAAAATCATCGTCCGGCCCTGAGGCCTCGCCTCGGCGCCGAAGGAGCCCACCACCCGTGACCTACGTCTTCGACTGCGACCACCCCCATGACGGGCTGACCTTCGCCGAGGTCAAGCGGCTGGTCGGCGGCAAGGCCGCCAACCTGACCGTGATGGCCGCCGAGCTCGGACTCCCCGTGCCGCCCGCGTTCACCGTGTCCACCGACGCGTGCAACGAGTACCTCGCCCACGGCTGGCCGGCCGGGCTGGACGAGGAGCTGCGCGCCCACATGGCCCACATCGAGGCCGAGGTGGACCAGCGGTTCGGCGATCCGGACAACCCGCTGCTCGTGAGCGTGCGGTCCGGAGCCCCGGTGTCCATGCCCGGGATGATGGACACGATCCTCAACCTCGGGCTCAACGACGCGACGACCGCGGGCCTCGCGGCCCGGACCTCGAGCCCCAAGTTCGCGGCCAACTGCCGGGCCCGGTTCGAGACGATGTTCCGCGACATCGTGGGCACGGACGTCGTGCCCGAGGACCCATGGCAGCAGCTGCAGGCCGCGATCGAGGCCGTGTTCCGCTCCTGGAACAGCGACCGCGCCCGGACCTACCGCGAGCACGAGGGCATCCCCGACGACCTGGGCACCGCGGTGACCGTGCAGGCGATGGTGTTCGGCAACCGGAGCGTGAACTCCGGGACCGGCGTGCTGTTCACGCGCAACCCGGCCACCGGCGAGCCCTTGCTGTACGGCGACGTGATGTTCAACGCGCAGGGCGAGGACGTCGTCGCGGGCACGCACCAGACCGAGCCGATCGACGTCCTCGACGAGCGGATCCCGGACGTGGGGCGCCAGCTGCGCGAGTACGCGACGCGCCTCGAGCGGTACCACGCGGACCTGTGCGACATCGAGTTCACGATCGAGCACGGCCGCTTGTGGATGCTCCAGTGCCGGGTCGGCAAGCGCAGCCCGCACGCCGCGCTCCGGATCGCGCAGGACATGGCCGAGGACCCGGCATTCCCGGTGTCGAGGGCCGATGCCGTGCGGCGCGTGGCGGCCATCCTTGCCGATCCCCCGACCGTGGTGACCGAGCGCGGCGACGTGGGCCCCGCGATCGCGACCGGCCTGCCCGCGTCGCCGGGCGTCGCGTGCGGCGAGATCGTGACCTCCCCGAGTGCCGCCGTCGAGGCGGCAGAGGCGGGCCGGACCGTGATCCTCGTCCGTGCCGAGACGTCCCCCGACGATGTCCACGGCATGGCCCGCTCGGCCGGGGTCCTGACCTCCGCCGGCGGGCTCGCCAGCCACGCGGCCGTGGTCGCCCGCGGCTGGGGGATCCCCGCAGTCGTCGGGGCGGCCGGCGTGACCGTCGGCGACGGGACGGTCTCGTTCGGCGACCGGCGGCTGGTGTCCGGCGACACCATCACGATCGACGGCTCGACCGGCGAGGTGTTCCTCGGTGCCGCGGCCGGCGTGGCCGCGGTGGTCCCGGAGGCCGCGACGCTCCTGGCCTGGGCACGCGAGCTGGGCATCGAGATCGCCGCCGCGCCCGACGCTGCTGTCGCGCAGCCGACGGACGTCCCCGCACCGGGCGCCCCGACGGTCGCGGCCGTCGGCGACGTCACCCTCGACGACGCGCTGCGCGTGCTCGCGGTCAAGGGCTACGCCACGCCCGAGGGCCTGGGCACGGCGCTGCTCGCCTCCGCCGACGAGGCGAGCGCCCTGCTGGACCGGCTGGTGGCCGATGGGCTGGCCGAGGTCGCCGCGGGCTCGTTCCGGCTCACCGCGGACGGCAGGGCCGTCGCGCGGGAGCGCATCGCCGAGGACACGGAGCGGTGGGGGGTTGCCCGCGCGGAGGCCGCGCTGGACGCCTTCCTCGCCCTGGACCACCGGATGAAGACGACCGTCACCGCGTGGCAGATGCGCGAGGTGAACGGCGCCCAGACGTTCAACGATCACTCCGATCCGGCCTACGACGCCACGGTGCTGGCCGACCTCGCCGCCCTCCACGCGGACGCGCTGGAATGGCTCGGGGCCCAGGAATCGGCGCCGGCGCGCCTGATCGCCTACCGCGAGCGCCTGGAGCGCGCGAACGCGGCGGCGCAGGGCGGCGACCCGCGGTACGTGGCCTCGCCGCGCGTGGACAGCTACCACGGCGTGTGGTTCGAGCTGCACGAGGACCTGATCCAGCTCGCCGGCCGCAACCGGGCCGACGAGGTGGCCGCGGGCCGGGCATGAGCACGGTAGCCGCGGGCCGGACCGCCCCGGGCGAGGCGGCGGCCGCGCACGAGGGGCAGCGCATCATCGTGACCGGGGCATCGAGCGGGCTCGGGGCGCACGTGGTGCGGCACCTGGCGGGGTTGGGGGCCAGCGTCCTCGCCGCGGCGCGCCGCCGGGACCGCCTCGACCGGCTGGCCGAGGAGCTTGGGGTCGCGCCCGGTCGCGTCGTCCCGTTCGTGGCCGACGTCACCGCCGACGCCGATGCCCGGGCGATGGTCGCGGCCGCGGTCGATGCCTTTGGGGGCCTCGACGTCCTCGTCAACAACGCGGGCAGCGAGGTCCAGGCACCCATCGACCGGCTGTCCGAGGCGGACCTCGAGGGCATGTGGCGGGCCAACGTGCTGAGCGTGTTCCTGTGCACGCGGGCCGCCCTCGACGAGCTCAGGAAGAGCCGCGGCGTCGTGGTCAACCTGGGTTCGACCGCCGTCACCCGGCCGCCGCGGGGTCGGTTCGGCTACGTCTCGTCCAAGGGCGCCGTGGAGGCGATGACCCGGGCGCTGGCGGTGGACCTGGGGCGCGACGGGATCCGGGTCAACGTGATTCGGCCGGGGATCATCCCGAGCGAGCTGCGGGGCCTGACCGAGGACGAGGAGCGCGCGAGGTTCGAGGCCGGTGCCGTGTTCGCGCGGCAGGCGCTCTCGGTCGTCGGTGACGGGCGCGACGTCGCCGAGGCGATCGCGTGGCTGTGCGGTCCGGGTGGCCGGTTCGTGACCGGCGCCGTGATCGACGTGGATGCCGGGTTCACGCTGGGGATCGTCGACGCCCCGTAGGGGCCGCCTCGGTGGCGCCGTACGCTGGCGCCGCCGCTACGGCGCGACGAGGATCTTGATCGCCCCGCTGGAGCGGTCGTTGAACGTGGCCAGCGCGTCCGCGTAGTCGGCCAGCGCGAACCGGTGGGTGACCATCTCGCGCACCCGCATCCGGCCCTGCTCCACGTGGGGCATCACCCGCCGCATCTCGCCCGCGGACGCCCTCGAGCCGACCAGCTCCAGCTCGTCGAGCACCAGCTTCTGCATCGCGATCTCGACGCCCACGGTGGGGATGCCGACGGCGGCGCAGCGGCCGCCCCGGCGGAGCATCTCGAGCGCCCATTCGACCGTCGCCGGCACGCCCGCGCACTCGAGCACGACGTCCGCCCCCGAGCCGCCGGTCATCGCCCGGACGGCGCCCACCGGGTCGCCGGCGGCCGTGTCCACGACCTCGAACCCGAGCGCCGCCGCCTTGGCCAGCCGCGACCCGCGCCCCACGACGATGACCCGCCCGGCCCCCCGGATCCGCGCCGCGTCGCCGCCCAGCAGCCCGATCGCGCCCGCGCCGGTGATGGCCACGGTGTCGCCGGGGACGATGTTCCCCCGGTTGGCGACGTGGAGGGCGATCGACGCCGGGTCGATGAGCGCTCCGTCCTCGAACGACAGGCTGTCCGGCAGCCGGAAGATGCACTTCACGCCGTGGACGACGTACTCGGCGTCGGCGCCCTGGACGTTGTGGCCGTACTGGCGGTGCAGCCCCTGGCGGCCGTAGTTCTCGCACAGGTTGTAGCGGCCCTCGACGCACTCGCGGCACACGCCGCACGCGTCGTGGCTGGTGCCGGCGACCCGGTCTCCCACCTGCCACCCGAAGCGCTCCGCGCCGGGCCCCAGGGCGGCGATCTCGCCAGCCCACTCGTGGCCCGGCGTGAACGGGAAGGCGGGCGGCCAGAAGCCCGGGTAGTCGCCCCGGATCAGGTGGGCGTCGGTGCCGCAGA
>CAYJOH010000022.1:4162-12368 GCA_964371685.1 uncultured Anaerolineaceae bacterium | reverse complement strand
TCCTCCACGCATGCGACAAGATCAACCGCGAGATGCAGGTCAACGACGAGATGCGCCGCGAGGTCGCGGCCGTCCGGGAGCTGATCTACTCCGACTGACCCGCCGGTCCGGCCCGCGACCGCGCCGGTCGCATGCCTCGACCGCTCCCCCCAGCCAAGCGCTCGCTGCGGGGACCATCTCCCCGTGCTGGCGAGGGCGGAGCCGGCTGAGGACAACCCGTGGACAATCGCCGGCCGCGGTGGACAACGCCGGACCCGACTGCCGGTGGGTCCGGGGACGAATCGGCCAACGGCGACCCCGGCGGTGGAGCGAGCGGCCAATCGGGGCCGCCTGTCCACGGTCCCGTCCCGGGCCGTCCACGGAATCGCCGGCGGCCGTCCACGGCGAGTGGCGTCCCGTCCCCGGGCATGGCCCGCACGAACGAGCACGCCCGTCCCCGCGATCCACGGCATGATGATGATGATGACGGGGTGAGAAGATAGGACGATCATTCCACCCAACGACCCCGCCCACGCGCGAGGTTCGTCCGCCGTCAGTACCGGGACGCCGACGGCGGGCTACCTCGGCCGTCGCGCCCTCGACACCACTGGAGACCATCACCCGTGAAACTCTCGGTCATGCAGGAGAACCTGGCACGCGGCCTGTCGGTCGTCTCGCGGGCGGTCTCCAGCCGCAGCACCCTGCCCGTGCTCGCCAACGTCCTGCTCCGGACGGAGGATGCCGGCCTCAAGCTGACCGCCACCAACCTCGAGATCGGCATCACCTACTGGGTGCCCGGCAAGATCGAGACCGACGGCGCGACCACGGTCCCCGCGCGCCTGCTCACGGACCTCGTCGGGTCGCTGCCGGCGTCGGAGCGGGTCGATCTCGAGCTCCAGGGCGCCGACACGCTCCACCTGCGCTGCGGCCGCTTCGCGACCCACGTCAAGGGGATTGACGCGGACGAGTTCCCGACCATCCAGACGGCCGGCGAGCGCCCGACGACCAGAGTGTCGCAGAAGGTGCTCAAGCGGGCCCTGGACGAGACGGTGTTCGCGGCGGCCAGCGATGAGGCGCGGCCCATCCTGACCGGAGTCCTCGCCCGCTTCGAGGGCAGCCGCCTCACCCTCGCCGCCGCCGACAACTACCGGATCGCCGTCCGGACGATCGACGTGCTCGACCCCGTCGAGGCGGCCTCGGTCGTCATCCCGGCCCGCGCCCTGGGCGAGCTTGGCCGGATCCTCGCCGACACCGACGATCCCGTGGAGCTGGTGCTCGCCCAGGCCCGCAACCAGGTCCTGTTCCATCTCGAGGGCGTGGACATCGTGTCGCGCCTGATCGACGGCCAGTTCCCGAACTACCAGCAGGTGCTCCCGGCCTCGCACGCGACCCGGGCCGAGATCGACCGCGAGGAGCTCCTCCGCGCGGTCCGTCCGGCGGCACTGATCGCCTCGTCCTCGGCCAACATCGTCAAGCTCCAGGTGGGCGGCGAGAACGGCGGCGTGGTCGTGACCGCCACGGCCGAGGTCGGCGACTACACCGGCGACGTGGAGGCAACGGTCGAGGGCGACGCGACGACGATCGCGTTCAACGCCCGCTACCTCAACGACGTGCTCGGCAACGTCCAGGCGGACCGGTTCGCGCTCGAGCTCAACGGGCCCCTCTCGCCGGGCGTGTTCCGGCCGGTGGGCGACGATGCCTACGTGCACGTCGTGATGCCCGTCCGGACCACCTCCTGACGGACGCCGGCGCCCCGATCCTCCGGGGCCTCTCGATCCGCGACCTCCGCGGTTACGCGGCCCTCGACGCCGTGTTCGGGCCGGGGCCGCAGCTCGTGTGGGGGCCCAACGCCGCGGGCAAGACGAGCCTGCTCGAGGCGATCGTCCTGCTGGCCTGGGGGCGGTCGCACCGCACGGCCGCGGATGGGGAGCTGGTGCGCTGGGGCACGGAGCTCGCCCGCGTGGAGGCCCGGGTCGGGCGGGCCCGGGACGTGCCCGACACGCGCGACGCGGTGGAGGTCGCCCTCGTGCGCACGGCAACCGGCGGCGCCCGCAAGCGGATTCGGGTCAACGGCGTCGCGCGACGCGCGGCGGGGCTGGTGGGCGTGCTCCGGACGGTGATGTTCGCGCCCGAGGACATGCTGCTGGTGGCGGGCTCGCCGTCGCTCCGGCGCGAGGCCCTGGACCGGCTGGCCGGGCAGCGGTCGCCGGCGTATGCCCGGGACCTCGCCACCTACGGCCGGGCGCTCCAGCAGCGCAACGGGCTGTTGCGGCTGATCCGCGAGGAGCAGGCGACGCGCGCCGAGCTCCGGTTCTGGGACGCGACGCTGCTCGAGGCCGGTGGGGCCGTGCTCGCCGAGCGTCACCGGCTCATCGATGCCCTGGCCGGGCCGCTCGCCGCCGCGCACGCGGAGATCGCACCGGACGAGGCGGCCGCGGGCCGGCTGGGGATCCGCTACGCGACCAACGCCCCGCAGCAGCCAGGGGAGACGCCCCGCGACGCGCTCGAGCGCCGGCTGGCCGAGACCGCTGACAAGGAGGTGTGGAACGGGACGACGCTCGTCGGGCCGCACCGCGACGACCTGGTGTTCGTGCTCGAGGAGCGACCGCTCGCCACGTTCGCGTCGCGCGGCCAGCAGCGCACGGCCATCCTCGCCTTCAAGCTCGCCGAGCTGGACCTGCTGGCGGCGCTCGACGGCCACCCGCCGCTGCTGCTGCTCGACGACGTGTTCTCGGAGCTCGACCCGGAACGCCGCGCCCACCTCGTGCGACGGATCGCGGCGCTGCCGCAGGCGTTCGTGACGACGACCACCCTCGAGGACATCGACCCGGCGCTGCGGTCGGTCGGCACGGCGTGGGCCGTGGTGGCCGCGGCCGACGGAACGGCCGATCTCGTGGGCCCGCCGGCGGCCGCGGGCGGTGGCGTGTGAGCTGGCGCGACCCGGAGGCGCCCGGCCGGCGACGGCGGCCGGACCGCGTGGGCGACCTGCTGCCCGAGGCCGCCCGGCGGCTGGGGCTGGAGGACGAGCTCCGCCTCGCCCGCGCGATCGCCACCTGGGACGCCCTGGTCGCGGAGCGGGTGCCGCCCGCCGCGGGGGCGTGCCGGCTGGTCCGCGTCGAGTCAGACGCGATCGTCGTGGCGGTGGACGAGCCGATCGTGGCGGCGGAGCTGCGGATGCGCGCCCTGGAGCTGCTCGAGGCCTTCGGCACCGCGCCGGGCGGCGCCCGGGTCCGGCTCCTCCGGCTGACCGGCAGCCGGGGATCCGGCGACCGCGAAGGGCGGGGGGGCGAGCCGGGGGACCGCGGCAGACCCCGCGTATAATCCGACTCCCGCTGCCGACGGGCGCGTCCCGCCGCGTCACCCGATGACCCCGGCTCGCGTCGTCATCGTTGTCATGGGGGTCCCACCTTGGCCGTCCGCCTCCAGCTGAAGCTCGGCGCCGTAACGGAGCAGGATCGGCTCGCCGATTCGCCCGACACGGTTGTCGTGGTGGAGCCGTCGGTCGGATCGGTTTCCCGGACCAAGGGCAACCTCTACCTGCTGGTGACGTCGCAGCACCCCGGCAGCCGCTCGCGGGAGGCCACCCGCGTCGTCGCCGACACCGTGCGAAACGAGTACTACTACGACGAGTCGGCCGGCATTCGCCAGTGCCTGATCAAGGCGCTGGGCGTCGCCAACAAGCGGCTCGCCCACCAGCGCGACCGGTACGGCGTGGGGCACCAGGCGGACGGAGCCGGCCCGATCGGGGTCGCCGTGGCCGTCGTCCGGGGCCGCGAGCTGTACGTGGCGACGGTCGGCCCGGCCGAGGCGTACCTCATCCGTCAGGCCCGGCTGTCCACCCTCCCCGACCCGCACCGCGAGCGCGGCATGCCGGCCGAGGGGCTCGAGCCGGAGGTGTGGCGCGGCGAGTTGTCGGTCGGGGACTCGCTGTGCCTCGTGTCCGCGAATGTTGTCGCCCGGATCGGCACCGACGCGCTCAAGGACGCGCTGGTCACGCTCCACCCGCAGTCCGCCGTGGAGCACGTCCACGCCCGGTTTGTCGCCGCCGACGGCAAGGGCAGTGACGGCGCGCTGGCGTTCGAGGCCACGGAGGTCGGCGCGACCTACAAGGCGAAGTCGCTCGTCCCCGTCCGGCCCGCCGAGCCCTTGGCCGGCGCCCCGGACCGCTCCCCGATCCCGCTGGCGGACTCCGTGACGGCCGGTGCGGCGGCCCTGGGCGCGGGCGCCACCCGGGCGCGCAGCGCGGCCGGGAACGGCTTCCAGCGCGCCGTGTGGCGGCTCCAGGACCTGCTGCCGCGGCGCCGGCCCGGCGTCCGCCGCGTGACCGGCGCGACGAGCCGCATGGAGACCCAGCGGCGGGCCGCGGTGGCGCTGCTCGCGTTCGTGGCCGTGGCGGCCACCCTCGGCCTCGGGGTGTATGCGTTCGGCGGACAGCGGCAGCCGGGCGAGGCCGTGAAGTCGATCACCGTCGCCCAGCGCGCGTTCGAGGCCGCCGAGGCGGCGCTGGCCCAGGTCACCGGGCCCGGCATCGACCTCATCGAGGACGACCCCAACCGGGCCCTCGAGCTGCTCCAGACGGCGTACCGCGAGCTCGACACGGCCGAGGGCTCCGGCTATCCGATCCGGCTCATCGAGCCCGTGCGCGAGAAGACGCTGGCCGGGCTCGACCGCCTGTACGGCGTGGTGCCGATCCGCACCACGACGCTGTTCACCTTCCCCGCGGACGCCGGCGATGTCTCGCTGACGGGCGTCGTCCGCGGCTCCGACGGCGCCCCGTACGTGCTCGACACCGGGACCAAGACCGTGTGGCGGATCGATCGCGCGAAGCGGACCGCCTCGCCCGTGGCCCGGTCCGGCCAGAAGGCATCCGGGACGCGGGTCGCGGACCCGACGTTCATCGCGACCGGCGGCCCCGACGTCCTGATCCTCGACGCCAAGAACGTGCTCTGGCGATGGCGGCCGGCCAACGCCAACGGCAAGGGCACGCTGGTCCGCATCCCGGTCAAGGATTCGGCGTCCTGGGGGAACGACATCCGCGCGATCGCCACCTTCGTGGCCAACTTCGACGCGGCGTTCTACAAGCTGTACATCGTGGACCCGTCCGAGCAGAACATCATGGTCATGGACCCGGCCAACGACGGCTCCGGCTACCCGGTCAACCCCACCCGCCGCCTGCCCACCGACCGCCCCGTGGACGGGATCACGGACCTGCTGATCGACGGCGACATCTTCGTGGCCGAGGACGGCGCGGTCGGGCGCGTGATCCCCGCCTCCGGCTGGCAGGCGTCGCTGCCCGGGGACACGCTCCTGCGGCCCGAGTCGACGTACGTGCTGCTGTCCTCGCCGGACAAGCCCGACGGCTCGCCAAGCCGGCGCGACGGCCCGCTGTATGCCTTCGACTCGGTCAACCGGCGGGTCGTGGCGTTCAGCAAGGCGAACGGCGACTTCGTGGCCCAGTACCGCCTGGCGGGCGGAGACGAGGCGTGGCGCAACCTGCGTGATCTCGTCGTCCTGCCCGCCACCGACGCGACCACGGCCCCGACCCTGTGGTGGATCTCGGCCAACGGCCTCCACAGCGCGACCCTCGAGGCCGTGCCGGACGAGCCCGCCCCATCGCCCTCTGCCTCGGCCTCCGCCTCGCCCGAGGCCACCCCGGCCGCGACCCCCACCAAGAAGCCGCGCAAGACCCCCAAGCCGTGACCGCGGCCGGCTGCCGGTGATCCCGCTCCGCGACGCCAACCCGACCCGCCGCACGCCGGTCGTCACGCTGGCGCTGATCGCTGCGTGCGGCATCGCGTTCGCGTGGCAGCTGGGGCTCCTGGTGCAAGGCGGCGACGAGGCGCTCAACGCGTTCATCCTGGAGCACGGCACCGTGCCCGCCGAGCTGTCCGCCGCGGTCGGCCGCGGCGACTGGCTGTCGGACCCGGTCCTCGACGTGCTCACCAGCATGTTCCTGCACGCCGGCTGGCTGCACCTGCTGGGCAACATGCTGTACCTGTGGATCTTCGGCAACAACGTCGAGGACCTGATGGGCCGCCCGCTGTACCTGGGCTTCTACCTGCTCGGTGGCGTGGCGGCAGTGGCCGGCCAGGTCCTGATCGACCCGGCCTCCGACGTCCCGATGATCGGCGCCTCGGGGGCGATCTCGGCGACCCTGGGGGCGTACCTCGTGCTGTACCCCCGCGCCCGCATCCAGTCGCTCGTGTTCCTCGGTTTCTTCTACCAGCTGATCGCGGTGCCGGCGGTGATCGTGCTGGGGTTCTGGTTCGTGCTCCAGGTGATCGACGGGCTGGGCTCGCTGGGCGCGGCCACGGGCGTCGAGGGCGGGGTGGCCTTCTTCGCGCACATCGGCGGCTTCGTGATGGGCGCGCTGCTGGCGCTGCCGTTCCGCATGCGGGCCCCGTCCTGGGCGCGCTGAGGCGCCGTCCGGGCCGCCTCCCGCCCCAGGTGGGATAATCCCGTCATGGCCGACGAGCCGCGCAACGAGATCGAGATGGTCGTCGAGAGCGTCCGGGTCCACATGCTCTCCAGCCGTCACGTCGTGATCCTCAAGCAGGCCGACAAGGACCGCTACCTGCCGATCTGGATCGGCCCCTGGGAGGCGAGCGCCATCGCGATGCGGCTCCAGGGCCTGGCCCCCGAGCGCCCGCTCACGCACGACCTGTTCGCGACCGTGCTCGGCGAGCTCGGGGCGCGCGTGGACCGCGTCCTGATCGCTTCGCTGGCCGACGAGACGTTCCACGCCCGCCTGGTGCTGGTCCTGCCGGACGCCCGGCACGAGATCGACGCCCGGCCGTCCGACGCGATCGCCCTGGCGGTTCGCCTCGGCGCGCCGATCTTCGCCGCCGAGGACGTGCTGGACCGCGCGGCGCTCGGGCCGGACGCCGCCGCCGACGTCGAGGAGGGCGAGGGCGGGGGCCGACCGGCTGCGCTCACCGGCACCGCGCTGGAGGCCACCGGCGAGCACATCGACGCCGCGCGCCTCGACGTGTTCCGGGAGTTCGTCAACTCGCTGGACCTCGAGGGTGACCAGCGCGGAGGGGCGGGCTCCTCCAGCTGAGCGGGCCCCCGCGGCGCTCTCGTGGGCTCCCGCGGCGCTCTCGTGGGCTCCCGCTGGCCCTCGCGGGCGCTCCGTCGCTCGTCAGGCGCCCAGGATCGGCCGGCCCCGCCGCAGGGCCTGATCGCGGTTCGCCCACAGCCGCAGGCGCAGGCTCCAGAAGTCCTTCACCGCCCGCCAGATGACCGACGGCTTCGCACCCGTGGGTGACCCGGCCGTCCGCGGGTAGTGGGGCACGCCCACCTCGACGACGGACCGGCCCTGGTTGCGGATCTTGATCAGCAGCTCCGCGGAGAAGAACGCCCCGCCCGACGCTACCCGCACGCCGTCCAGGGCCTCGCGGCGGAACAGCTTGGCCGCGCAGTCCACGTCCCGCACGCGGAGGCCGAACAGGACCCGGTTGGCGAGCTTGTAGGTCCGCGCGTACACGATCCGGATCAGCGGGTCCGCGCGCCTGATCCGGTAGCCCACCACGACGTCCGGGCGGTCCGGGGCCTGCAGGCGGGCCGTCAGGCGCCCCAGGTCCGCGACCCTGAACTGGCGGTCGCCGTCCGTGAACGCGAGGAGCTCGTAGCGCGACGCCTCGAAACCCGACCGCAGGGCGCCGCCGTACCCGCGATTGACCGGGTGGTGCACGACGCGCACGACGTCTGGGTTCGCGGCCGCGAGCCGGTCCGCGATCTCCGCCGTGCGGTCCCGCGAGCCGTCGTCCACGGCGATGATCTCGAACGTGTCGGCCAGCGAGGGGAGCGTGTCGAGCGCCTCCGCGACCAGGCCCTCGAGGTTCGCCTCCTCGTTGTGGGCCGGGAAGAAGTACGAGAGGCGCGCGACCCGCGCGGGCGCGTCGCCCTCCGCAGGGGCGGCGGCGGTGGTCACGGGGCGGTCTCCTGTCGGCCGGTCACGCGGAACAGGTTACCCGGACGGCCGACGGGCTCGATCACGTAGTCGTCACGCAGGTCGTCGATCTCGCCTTGGGTCAGCCGCATCAGGTACACGGGCTGCCGCCCGAGGTAGTCATCGATCACGTCCTCGAGCTCGCCCAGCTCGAGGTCCAGCCGCGTCCGGTCGTCCACGATGAGCACGTCCGTGCGCCGCCCCTCCACCAGCTGGGCGTACCACAGCGGCGTGGAGTAGGACCACCACGAGATCACGACCGCGTCCGGCTCCATG
>CAYJOH010000022.1:0-4062 GCA_964371685.1 uncultured Anaerolineaceae bacterium | reverse complement strand
AGCAGCGCGACCAGCGGCCCGAGCTGGTCCTGCGCGAGCGCGACCAGCGAGCGCACCTTGCCCACGGGGTCTGCCCAGGGGCTCACGATGTCGCCCTGGAACTGGCGGGCCAGCACGACGTCCCAGAACCCCGCCCACGTGTCCGGCCGGCCGTACACGAGCGGCGCCCGGAACGGCCCGGCGCGCAGCGGTAGCTGGAGGTAGAGCAGCGCGGCCACCCCGAGGCACG
The DNA here is from genome assembly GCA_964371685.1 of uncultured Anaerolineaceae bacterium. Lineage (GTDB taxonomy): Bacteria > Chloroflexota > Limnocylindria > Limnocylindrales > CSP1-4 > CAIXZV01. The sequence continues at coordinate 3,833 of CAYJOH010000022.1, read as the reverse complement.
TCCCGACTGCCGCGATCACCAGCCTCGGGCGGCGGAGGACTCGAGGCTCGACGGCCAGGACGAACAGCCCGATCGCGGGCACGAGCAGCAGCGAGAGCGCGTGGTTGGCGACCGCCACGCCGAACACACCCGCGGTGATGACGATCGCACGGTCGGCGGCCCGGGCCGCCGCCGGGTCGCCGGGACGCGCGTTCCGGCGGTCGACGAGGCGCTCCCAGCGGAGCAGCCCCAGCACCAGCAGCACGACCAGCGCCAGGTGGAGCGCGTGCGCATCCGCGGCGTTGCCGATCGACCACACGACCGGCGTGAGCGCGAAGCCCGCCGCGATCCCGACCGCCAGCGGCAGCGGCGTGCCCAGGCGTCGTGTCACGAGCACGGTGCCGCCGACAGCGAGCGCCACCAGCAGCGCCGACAGCAGGTTCATCAGGAACGCCGGCGTGCCGAGCGGCGCCAGGACGATCGAGGCCAGCCAGCCGAGGACCACGTAGGCCGGGAACCCGGTGGGGTGCATCGTGCCCAGGACCGGCAGCACGACCTGCGCCTCGGCCGTGTCCCACGATCCGACCGTGGGCAGCATGGTGGTGCGGATGACGGCCAGCGCCCCCATCCCGGCCAGGAGCGCCGCCGCCGCGGCGGGATCGACCGACCGGAGCCGGCCGCCGAGTCGGCTACCAGCCAAGGAGCTGGCCCCAGGTCACGCCCCAGAAGTTGACCAGCGCCCCGGCCACCACGAGCGCGACGGCGACCACGCGGGGACGCCCGTCCGCGCGGGCCGCGCCGATGGCGACCAGCGGCAGCAGGAACGGGATGAAGTCCAGCGAGAACCGGTAGCCCCACTGCACCCAGCCCTGGCTGAAGTGGGCCAGGTTGAACAGGGCGATCGCGACCACCGACAGGCCGCCCCCGAACGCGAGCCGGACGATCGGCCGGCGGCCGAAGGCGAACAGCGCCAGCAACAGCCCCGGCGCGCTGAGCAGGACGCTGGTCCCGATGTCGATCGGCATGACGAGCGGGCAATCCGGGTCGAACAGCCCGCGCCGCGCATCCGGGGCCGTGCACAGAGGCGTCGGCTGGGCAAAGCCGAGCGTGTCGGGCTTGAGGTCAGGGGCGACGACCGGCAGCGCGCCGAGCATGATCCCGAGGTTCTGCGGCACGTAGCGCGGGTCTTCGACCGACCACTCCGGGTTGTAGCCCAGGGTCGGGTAGCCGGAGGCCTCGAGGCGGTACTGGTAGTCGTACCCCGGGTGGAGCACCGAGCCCGTGGTCGCGAAGGTGTACAGGAGCAGCGCGCCGACCGGGACGACGGCACCCACGCCCGCCGACGCCGTCCGCCGGAGGCGCGAGCCCCCGCCGCCGACGACCATCAGCCAGGGGGCCGCGAACACGAGCGGCAGGCGCGCCGTCGCGGCCACGCCCAGCAGGAAGCCCGCCAGGACCTGCGAGCGGTCGAGCGGCCAGATCGCCGCCCACGGCCCAGCGCGTGCCTCCGCCTCGCGGTCGACCTCCTCGCCGAGGCTCTCGGACGCCGCGCGGCGGTCCGCCCCGAGAGACACCCCCACGGCGAGCAGCGCGATGTCCACGGCCACCAGGTGGGCGAAGTACCAGGTGCTGGACACCGCCGCCGCCCACCACCAGACGGTCCCGGTCGCGAACACCAGGGTGGTCAGGATGCGCACGCTCGCCCGGACCGGGAGGCGGCCCAGCATCCAGTACGCGATCGCGACGCCCAGGGCGGCAAGGAGCAGGCCGACCGCCTCCTGGTCGGTGAACAGGCCGAACACGGCCACGAACGGGAGCAGGACGATCGCGGGCAGGGGCGGGAAGGGGAGCAGCACGCGGCCGTCCGGGTTGCCGGCGGCGTCGGTGAGCGGGTAGACGTCCTGGAACCACCAGTTCGCGGGCAGCGTCGACCCGTCGGCGATCGGGTGCGGGAACCAGGCCCGTCCGTGGAGGAAGGCGTCGGCCTGCCACACGAAGTGCGTGTACTGGTTGTAATGGACGGGGTTGGAGACGGCGTACAGCACCAAAGCGGCAGCCGCCAGCAGGAGCCCGACGATGATCGTCGACGGGTTCCATCGGGCGACGGCCTGGGAGGGGGTCGCGGGGCGACCCTCGGCTATACTCCGCTCCACCTTCAACGCTGCGTAGGAGGGTCCCCCGTGACCGGTTCGGGTTCGGGTGCGCCCGGCCGGGACATGACGGCGGCCCCCGCCCCTCGGCGAGGCATCGGCCGGCCGATCCTGATCGCGATCGCGATCGGACTGGTCTTCCGGCTGATCATGGCATATGGCGTCGAAGGGCTCCGCGGTTCGGGGTTCGAGTCCGACCTCGCGCTGTTCCGGTACTGGGCCGAGGAGCTGGCGCGCAACGGGCCGTTCGGCTTCTACGAGCGCGACTTCTTCGCCGACTACACCCCCGGCTACCTGTACGTGCTGTGGCTGGTGGGCATCGTGGGCCAGCTCGTCGGCGGTGTCGGCGACCTGATCAAGCTGCCCGCGATCATCACCGACGTCGCGCTGGGCCTCGTCGTGTACCGGATGGCGCTGGACCTCGGGGCCAGCGAGCGCCGGGCGACGATCGCGGGCGCCGTGGTCATCGCGAACCCGATCACGTGGTTCGACTCGGTCATCTGGGGCCAGGTGGACTCGTTCGGGACGGTGTTCCTGCTGCTGGCCATCCGGGAGCTGTGGAAGGGGCGCGGCGAACGGGCCGCGATCCTGGCCGTGGTCGCCGCGCTGATCAAGCCGCAGCTCGCGATCCTCGTGCCGATCGTCGCGCTGGTCGTGATCCGGCGGTCGCTGTGGCCGTCCGGCGGCTGGGGCGACGAGCCGGCCCCGGCGCCCAGCGGCACGGACTGGGAGCGCCACACGACCGGCCCGGTCCGGATCCTCACCACCGGGGCGGCGGGGTTCCTGACGGCGGTCGCGATGTCGCTGCCGTTCGGCCTCGCCGTGGTCTCGTTCTCCACCGCCGCGCCGTTCGTGGACTCGTCGCTCGTGCGGCTGATCCTGAGCACGGCCGCGACCTACTCGTTCGTGACCGTCAACGCCTACAACGCCTGGGCGCTGTTCGAGGTCAACGGCCAGAGCCTGGCCTCCAACGGCCAGTGGATCGCGGACGCGCCGATCCCCGACGTGGCCGCGTGGGCCGCGATCGGGCCGCTGCCGGCCGCCGCCGTTGGCGCCGCGCTGCTCCTGGTGGTCATGCTCGTCACGTCGCTGCTCGTGGCGCGGCGCCCGGACCGGCTGACGATCCTGGTGGGCACCGCCGTGCTGGCGCTCGCCTTCTTCGCCGTCCCGACGCGGGTCCACGAGCGGTACCTGTTCCCGCTGTTCGGGCTGGCCGGGATCCTGTTCGCATGCTCGTGGCGCTGGCGGATCGCCTACCTCGTGGCCGGGACCGCGACGTTCCTCAACATGTACGTCGTGCTCACGACGCTCTATCCCGGCAACCCGAGCGTGTCCGACTGGTTGGGCATCGGGCCGGCGATCCGGTCCTGGACCGGCGTGGCGATCGTCGCCGTGCTGCACACGCTGGTCCTGGCGTGGGGCCTCGCGCAGCTGCGGCCCGCTGCCCGCCGCGCCCGGGCGGAGGAGCTGGAGGCCGCCCGCACCGACGACGCCGGCCCGGGCGGCGAGCCGGCTGTCCCCGCGCCCGCCGCGGCGCCGCCCGCGCCCGCGCCGGCCTCCCCCGCGCCGCCACCGTCGCTCGCGTGGACGGGGCCTGCCGCGAGGGCGCCCACCGAGTCCGCGGGTCGGCGTCGCGTCCCGGCCTGGGTCGAGCGGCCCTCGCGCGCGGCGCTGGGGCCCGTGGGCTGGCTGCGCGCCCGCCTG
>CAYJOH010000021.1:8608-12588 GCA_964371685.1 uncultured Anaerolineaceae bacterium | reverse complement strand
CGACCGGCATTCGGAGCCCGGCACTCATTGGCCCGGCGCGGAGTCTCCGGGGACGGGTCCGATCAGCGCGAGGAGCGTTTCCGCGGGGATCGTTCCGGTGCGCGTGCGATGACCCTCGCCGGGCGCTCGTGGCGTCCGGTCCGCAGCGCCTCCTGCGAGACCGCGAACGCGCGTGGCAAGTCGCCGAGCTCGGCCAGGACCTCGGCCCAATCGGCGAGGACGGCCTGGAGCTGGGCCCGTCGCCCGTGCTCTCGAGCGATCGCCGCCGCGTCCTCCAGGATGCGCGAGGCCTCGCCCGTCTCGCCCAGCGAACGGACGGCGCGGGCGAGCGACAGCCCCGCGCTGACCTGTGCCTTGTGGTTGTTGGACTCGACCGCGTAGCGGAGCGCCTCGCGCGCCAGGCGAACGGCGTCGTCCACGTCGCCGTCGGCGAGCGCGATCTGCGCACGCGTCTCGGTGACGTGGGCCTGGAGGCGATCGTCGTCCGCGGTCGTGCAGTACCGCTCGGCGATCTCCGCGTGCTCCCGCGCCCGATCCGTCCGGCCCAGGGCGAGGAACGCGAGCGCGAGCTCGTTCTCGAGTGCGGCCGCCTCCCGCTCGACTGACGCCGCGCGGAAGAAGGCGAGGCTCTGGGTCGCCGACCGGATGGCACCCTCGACGTCCCCGAGCTCCCGGTACGAGATGGCCAGCGAGAACAGGTAGGTCGCCCGCCGCCGGTCGTCGAGCCCGTCGAGCCGCGCTCGCGCCTGCTCGAGGAATGCGAGCGCCCGCTCGGGCTCCTCGTCGCGCGACGCGATCATCGCGAGCGCGATCAGGCAGCGGGCGGGCAGGTCTGGCTCGACCTTGAGGCCGTGCTCGACCTCGTCGAGCACGAGCACGACGAGGCGCTCGGCCTGGTCGCCCTGCTCGAGCAGGTACAGCGCGAACGCCTGCCAGTAGCGCGCCATCGCGGCGTCGGGCGGCCGATGGGCGGCCTCGAACAGGTCGACCGCCTCGGTCGCTGCGGTGACGGCCTCATCGGCCCGCTCGAGGCGGCACAGCGCTTCGGCACTGCCGCTGAGGATCTCCGCCCGCGCCGCACCCGACGCGTCGGGGAGCAGGGCGGCGTAGCGATCGGCGGCGGACAGCCAGTCGCCCGAGGCGAGGGCGACGTCCGCCTGGAGGCGCGCCCAGGTCGCATCGGGTCCATCGAGGAGCTGCGTCACGGGGACGCCGAGCCGCCCGGCGAGGAAGTGCAGCGCCGCCATCGAGGGCTTGACGAGGCCGTTCTCGAGGGCGCTGACATAGGCCTTCGTGTACCGCGGCTGGGCGAGCTGCAGTTGGGTGAGGCCCGCCCCGAGCCGGAGCGCGCGGATCCGGGAGCCGATCCGGCGGGCAAGCGGTCGGTCGAGTTCGACGTGACTGCGCGGGCTATCGGGCATCGCGAGGAGTGTACCCCGTGTCCGCCAGTGCCCGCGCGAGGAGCTCGGGTGGGGCGATGGCGAGGTTCCCGGCGACGAGCGTGAGGCTGCCCAGGGACGGGGTCATCAGCCCGCGTTCCACGAGCGACAGGAACGTCTTGGACAACGGTCCGGCGGCCTCGCGCTGGGTAAGGCCGAGCTCCAGGCGCCGAGCGCGGATCGCCGACCCGAGCGCGATCGCGAACGGGCTGCCAGGACCCACCGAGCGATGTTTAGCAATAGTTGCCGGATGCACCGGGAAACCCTACCATCCGTCCTGCGAAGCCCGCCAGCCGTGCGGTGAGGAAGGAGCCCTGCATGGGTCGCTTCGACTTCACGCGCGCACGAGTCCTTCTCATCTCAGCCCTGATGGCAGCCATGGGCGTGCTTGCCGTAGTCGGCACGGCACTCGCGGATGGTTCCGGAGGACCCTTCCCGAAGTAACCGCCCAGACACCGTCCCCGCCAGACGCAATCTCGAGTCAAGCACCGCGCGGCGGCGTGCCTCGTGCCCCCGGTTCAGTGCCGCCGAGCCGGTCGGCCGCGCTCGAGGAAGCGCAGGAACAGCTCCGCGAGGTCGGGGTCGAACGCGCTGCCCGAACAGCCCCGGAGCTCGTCCATGGCCCGCTCGATCGGCAGCGCCACGCGGTACGGGCGGTCGTTGGTCATCGCGTCCCAGGCGTCGACGATGCGGACGATGCGCGCCTCGAGCGGGATCTGGTCACCGCGCAGGCGATCCGGGTAGCCCGTGCCATCGATGTTCTCGTGGTGCCAGCGGGCGATCCGCCGGGCCGTCTCGAACATCCGGCCGTGCTCCAGGACCTCGGCGCCCCGGATCGGGTGGGCCCGGATGAGCTCCCACTCCGCGGCATCGAGGGCGCCGGGCTTGAGGAGGACGTGGTCGGGCACGTAGAGCTTGCCCAGGTCGTGGAGCATCGCGGACCATGCGATGTCGGCGACCTGCACGTCGCCGAGGCCGGCCTCGCGTGCCAGTTCGCCCGCGAGGTCGCGGCAGCGGTACATGTGGTCGCCCGTGGTCGGGTCCTTCGCCTCGGCCGCGCGGGCGAGGGCGAGCATGCCCTCCTGCTGGCTCGCGGTGACCTCGAGCGCCGCGTCGCGCCAGGCGCCCGCCATCGCGCTTGCCCGGGTGAACAGCCAGCCGAGCAGCACGCCGATGATCACGAACATCACGCCCCGGACCACCCACGGCCAGCCGAGCTCGCCGTTGCCCTCGAGGTCAACCAGGTACATCACGGGGCCCACCATCACCGCGCCGATGAGCGCGGCGGCGATCCCGCCGCGGACCCCGCCCCGGTAGGCGGCGAGCGTGATCGGCAGGTAGGCGAGCTGCATCAGTGCGTTGGGGCCGCCGCCGGTGACGAGCACGAGCAGGAACACCAGGAACCCCGTCGCGGCCGTGAGCGCCGAGCTGACGGCCGTGCGGTCGATCGCCGGCGCACGCGTGTCGATCGCCGGCGCACGCGTCAAGCCCGGGAGTCGCCGGACGAGATCCGACTCCAGGTCGAGCGAGCGGGTCAGCGGTCAACTCCCAATGGATTCCAAGTCATCAGCGCGACGGTACGGGAGGCTGTGCGCCGGGGCCATGACCCGATGGTCCCAACGTCCGGTCTGAGCGCATGCACGCCCCTCGCGACCGGCCGCTCAGGGTGTCTGGGCCGATGCCGCGGGCGAGGCTTCCGGCGGTGCCGGTGACGCGGATGGCCGGGCAGCCGGCAGCGGTCCGGTCCCCGGGTAGACCTGCGGGATCGGCAGGCCGTAGCGCCTCACGATCGCGTCGGTCGTCTCGCCGAGGCGCGTGACGTCGACGGTCCGGTTGTCCTCGGTGGGACGCAGGGCGAGGCTGAACGCGACGGTCCCGACGGCCTGCAGGTGGCTGATCTCCTCCGCCACGTCGATGTCGACCCGGAGCACGTAGAAGCTCGCCGCGCGTTCCAGGATCTTGACGTTCTGGTACGTGATCTTGGTCGATCGGTCCGAGGCGTACTGACCCTGCGCGGCCAGGTCCTCGGGCACGGTGATCGGCGCCGTGACGAACACATCGACGATGTCGCCCGCGTGGATGAGGCCGGCGACCGCCCGGTCGTCGGGGACCGTGAGCGAGATCGCGCGCCAGTCCGCGCTGTCGGGCGCGACCGTCTCGCCCGGTTCGAGGATCGTGAAGCCGCTGTGCGTCGTCTGCGATGCCAGCAGGTTCGCGTAGATCGGCTGGCCCGGCAGGATCGTGACCGTCGGCACCAGGCCGAGGACCTTGGCCGGATCGACGAACACGCCGGCATCGGTGGCCGGACCGGCCGGGACCTCTCGAAGCTCGACGTCGGCCGACTCGATCGGCTTGCGGGCCGGGATCTGCTGGCGGGCCACCACGACCGGGACGAGATCGACCCCGGCCTGCTGGACCTGCTGGCGGGCCTGGTAGATGAGGAAGAAGGCGGCGGCGCCGGTCAGCAACGCCAGGATCACGCCGAACGCGATGATGACCCGGCTCCGCCGTCGTGACGGCTCGCGGTACTCGAACTCCATG
>CAYJOH010000021.1:2351-8508 GCA_964371685.1 uncultured Anaerolineaceae bacterium | reverse complement strand
GAGGTGCACCGGGTTGCCCCGGATCGAGACCTCCCAGGTGGTCGAATCGGTCGTGGTCCCGTTGAACGTGTAGGCGATCTTCCACCAGCCACCGAGCGTGCCCGCCGGCTCGCCCGGCGGCAGCGGCGCGTCGTAGGTCTTGGGCAACGGGATCGTCAGCGTCACCCACGAGTTGTTGTAGCGGCGGCTCCCGTTCTGGACCGTCGTCAGGCTGGTCACGTTGGTGCCGCTCCGGCAGCACGATGCGTTGCTGTCCGCGGTGTAGTTGAACCTGGCGGCGACGTAGCCCGTGGCCGTGGGCTTGAGCACCTGGATGCTCGCGGTCCCGGAGGCGTCGCCCGGGTCGAACAGCCGCACGACCATGGTCTTGCCGGCATGGACGGCCTCGATCCGCGCCAGGTAGAAGTTGGTGGTCCCGTTGGTGATGTTCGCGTAGATGGCCATCCGCTCCAGCCCGTACACCCTGGCCTTGTGGACGGGATCGCTGCTGACGGCCCGGAGACCGAACTTGTTGGACGCGCTGGTGGCCTTCTGGTCGTTGGGATTGGAGGCCATGGTCGTGGTGACCTGGAGCCGGTAGGTGCCCGGCGTGGTCACGTTCGCGAGCGTCCACCAGCTGTTGTGGTAGGGCGACGACGTGCAGTCGGGCAACGAGAAGAAGGCGCTGCCCGGGTACGAGGCGGACGTCTCGCGGTAGGCGGCGCTCCGGTCGGACTGCCGCTCGTGCTCGAACAGCGTGCCCGTCGAGGCGACCACCACGTCGTCGGTGTAGTCGAGCGGCGTCTGGGCCGGGTCCGACCACAGGGTGAAGTACGTGGACATCGACGGCCAGCCGGACTGGTTCCAGGGCAGCCAGCGATCGCCCGTGCCCTTGTACGGGTCGACCGCGCAGAAGGTCCCGTCGTACAGGTCGACCGCCGTCGATCCGGCGCCGGCCGGGACCTCGATCGCGTACATGTAGCCGCTGGCGTCATATCCGGCGTTGAGCGTCGGTTTCGGGTTGTAGTAGGAGGCGTAGGCATCGCCATTGCCGCGATCGGATCCCTGCGCCGCGATCACCGTCCAGAACTTGCCCGAGTTGTCCCCGAAGTTGCTCAGCGGGCTGCCCATCGGGACGGGCAGCGTGTACTCGGCCGTCGCGTTCCGGGTGATGCGCACCCGGTCGACCCCGAACACGCGCAGGAAGAAGGTGCCGGCGTCGGCCGAGATCGTGACCTCGAGCCGTCGATCCGACTCGGCGTCCACCGCGGGCGTCACGGTCGCCCCGCTCGCGCTCGAGTAGCCGTTCTTGGCCGCCTCGGCCCGCGCGATCGAGGACGCGGTCGCGAAGTCGCCCGGCATGTACGGGACGCCGGCCAGGGCGGCGGCTTCGGCCGCGAGCTGCACGTGGATCGAGGCGTTCCAGAAGTTGCCGACATCGATGACCAGCGCCATGACCCCGATGAGCAGGCTCAACGAGGCCGCGTAGATCACGATCACCTGGCCGGTGGCGCGGACCGCACGGCGCCGGACGGTCCGCAATCGCGCGATCACGGGCTCGGCTCCAGCCGCATCACGCTCTTGTCCGTCATGGGCAGCGTCGTGTAGGGCGGCTCGCTGCCGGAGAACAGCCCGATGAGCGGCGCCAGCGGCGTGGTGGGCCGGAAGTCGTAGTGGACCAGGACGCCGATGGAGTCCCCGCCGCCGGGGGTTCGGCTCGAGGCCGGCCAGCCCGCGGTGCCGATCAGGGTCCCGTCCCGGTCGTAGTGGTTGATGTAGCTTCCGACCGGGCTGCCGGTCGCCGACGCCTTGAAGATGTCGATCGCGGTGATGTTGTCCATCAGGATGGGGTCCGTGAGCCCGCGCTGGACGGCCGCGATGATCGCCGGGTCCACGCTGTCGGGATCCGTCCCGCCGTTGGCCAGCGATGCCCCGACACGGGCGCCCTCGCGGACCGCGTACGCCATGGCGGTGCGGTGGTCGATCGCGGCCCCGAACTCGAGCGTCCCCATCAGGATCAGCAGGAACATCGGCAGGACCAGGGTGAACTCGACCAGGGCCTGGCCGCGGTCGCCGGAGACGGCTCGACGCCCGCTCACTGCTTGGGCTCCATCCGCAGCGTCGAGCCATCGCTGACGGTCCAGGTCCGGCCGGCGCCGATCGGCGTGATGCCGTGGTACGCGTACTGGATGTGGACGCCGACGAGGTCCAGGCCGCCGACCAGGGAATCGCCGCGCTCCGTCTGCGGATAGCCCTCCGTGCCGTCGAGGGAGTACGGCTGCATCCCCGTGCCCGGGCAGTCGAGCCAGCCCGACCGGACGTAGCGGTTGACGCGTCCCGGGACGGGGTCCCCGTTGCCGTCGGCGGCGAAGATCTCCACCGCGTCGATGCTGGTCCGGTTGACGGGCGTCTCGAGCGCCGACTCGATGGCCTTGAGGATCGAGCAGTCGGCACCGTCCTCCGCGCCGACCTGGGCGGCCACGCTGACGCCCTGCCGCGAGGCGAACTGGACCGTGAGGATGTTGTTGTACAGGAAGCCGTACTCCACGACCGCCATGAGGAGCAGGGCGAAGATCGGGAACACGAGCGCGAACTCCACGAGCGTCTGCCCGCCCTGGTCCGGCGGACCGGCAGGGGTTCGCGGCCACGGTCCGAGGCCCGGGCGGCCGAGCGTCGTGGACCTGTCTCGGCTGGATCCTGTGCGAGGTCGGGTCATCGTCCTGGGCACTTCGACGGGGTAGTGGCGCGGGGTGTCTCCGGGGTCCCCGTCCGGTGGGGACCCCCCGATCCGGAATCATCGGCCTCGTTCCGGCTCGCCCACCATCCGACCAACGGGTGTGCCCCGAACGCGATGGTCACAGGGCTCGTCGCCCTTGATGGCCGTTTTGAGCGTAAACGCGGCTGCGGCAGTTAGGCCGGCTGTAAGGGCCGCGTGGCCAGTCCCGCCCGTCTCGGGGGATGTAAAAGGACCTTGACATCGCTGGGATGTCAAGCTACCTTTCCATCCGTGCGGAACGACGTGCGGGAGCTGAGGACGGGAATGGGCCTCCGCCAGGAGGACCTTGCGAAGGCGTTGAGGGTGTCGCGCCAGACCGTCAACGCCATCGAGACCGGCCGCTACCTGCCGTCGCTCCCCCTGGCGATCGCGCTGGCGCGGTTCTTCGGCAGGCCGGTGGAGGAGCTGTTCCATGGAGACGACGATGCGCGCTAGGTGGGCGATGCCGGCCGTCGGGCTGGTGATCGGGGCACTCCTGTTTGTCGCCTCGGCGATCGGCGGTCAGCCGGTCCTCGGGCTTGGCATGTTCGCCGTCATGGCGATCTACGCGGTGGTGCTCGTCGTCTTCGGCGGCCGGAGCGAGACGATCGGGGTGCTCTCGGGTCGGCCGGTGGACGAGCGACTCGCCTCGTTCAACATCCTCGCCACGGCGATCGCGGGCACGGCCGCGGTCATCGTCGCGATCGTCGGCTTCGGGTGGTCCATCGCCCAGGGCCGGAGCGGCACGGACTTCGCGGTCGTGGCCGCGGCCGCCGGGATTGCCTACCTGGCCGCCGTCCTGTGGCTCCGCTGGCGGGGCTGACCGGGGCTCGTGCGAGAACGCCCGGACCTGGCGTATCGCCGGAGGCCCGGGCGTCCCGGCCGGTCGCGTGCTTCGTGTCGCCGCCGCCCGGCGACCGGTCACGTCACGGCGTTTCGCCTCTCCAGATGACCCAGTGCTGGGCGATCTTGCCGTCCCTCAGCACCATCACCGCCACCGCGTCGTCGCCATGGACGTCGTATGCGGAGCTGACATGGATCGGCCACCAGGCGAGGCCAGCCGATTCGGTCACCGGGCCCGTGCGTTCGATGGTCAGCCCGCCGTACTGCGCCATCGACGCGATCTCATCGATGCCGCGCGCCTCAGGCTCGCTGTTCGCCGACGACCACGCGAATGCATCGTCGGTGTAGAACGCGCGGGTGGCGGCGGGGTCGTGCGCGTTCCACGCCGCCAGCATGTCGTCGGCGAGCGCCTCGCCCGGGGTGGTCGTGAACAGCGGTGCCGCGTAGGCGGCCGCGAACGCGCCCAGCGCAACCGCGAGGACGATCACCAGGCCGACCAGCCAGGGAACGATCGTTCGCGAACGCGCCGGGACGCCTGGCTTGGTCACTCCCGGCATCGCATCCTGTCTGAGCATGTCTGAGACTCTCCCTGCCTCCAGCGATCCGGCCGCACCGATCAGGAACCGGGTTCGAACGCGAAGCCGTCCTCGAGCACGTAGTAGTGCAGCTTCTCGAGGATCGTCCCGCGCGCCTGCCAGCCCTCGAGCTCGCCGAACCCGTGTCGCACGTACTGGCCGAGCCAGATGTCCTGCGCATCCGGCGCCATCGGATCGGGCGCCGTGAACGTCGCGTGCCATGACGAGGTGTATCCGCCGTCGAAGGCCGACGTCTCGAGCACGCCGGTGCCCCACAGCGTGCCCGTCGAGGTGGCGAGATTGAGGTTGTAGTTGACGACGGTCGTCTGCAGGCCCGCACAGTAGTCGTCGCCGACGGACAGCATCACGACGACCTGCCCCCGCAGGTGGCCGACGCCGTCAGACTCCCAGTAGCGCCCTTCGTCGACCAGGGCATAGGCGTACTCCTCGCACTGGTACGCGACCCCGTCGGTCTTGCCGGCGACCGGAGCCGCGAGCAGCGCGATTGCGACCACCGCGACCAGTGGCGCGAGCGCTCTCCTCATGTGACCGTCCTCCTGAACTCATCGAGCGCGGCGCGCCCATCGCCGGCAACCCTGCTCCGGTGCGCTCAACGCCCGCTCAATGCACGGGTTGTCCTTGCCCCCGCGGGCCCCGGCCACGGCTGCAGGCCTTCCCCGCTAGCGTGCCGGGCCGCGATCGGGCGGGTACTCCGGCACCTCGATCTCACCGGCGATCACGCGGGCGCGCAGGGCATCGATCTTCAGCTGGATGTCGTCCAGCATGCCGCCGGTCGACGTTAGCTCGAACGCGCCCTGTGCGAGGCCGAAGCGGCGGGTTTCGGCGGGCGCGCCGCTCGCGTACGCGTCGAGCAGGGTCGAGATCGCCAGGTCCCAGCGGGTGATCATTGAGGTCAGCACATGATCTCGCAGCGGCTCGGCGTCGACGTGCTCGAGCAACGCGGCGTAGGGCAGGGCAGCGTAATAGTCGGTCTCCCGACCGATCGCCCACAATTGCTGGCCCTGGGCCGTCGACTCGCGCTCTGCCGCCTCGAACACGCCGATCGATGCCGCGCGGCCCGTATAGAACACGACATCCGCGCCGGCGCGGTACATCGCCAGCGCCGCCTCGCGGACGTCGACGTCCGTTGGTTCGACGTAGCGAGGCGGCTTCGCCAGGTAGGTGACGAGGACCTTCACATCTTCGTTCGCCGCCCCTGCGCCCGCGATGAACCCTCCGGGCATCGGCCAGTCGAGATCGCTGTCGGCTAAGACGACGACCCCGACCGTGCCGGTCTCGGTCCGCAACGCAGCGGCCGCGCCGACCAGGAACGCGCCCTCCTCGAACGCCATCCGCGGGTGCCAGACGTTGGGCAGCTCGCCCACGTAGTCGCTGGCCAGGAACTGCGTCGCGGGGTGATCCCGGGCGACGAGCTCGACGTCTGGATTGCTCCACGCGCTGCCCACGACGATGAGGCGAACACCCTGATCGGCCAGCCGTGCGATCCGGTCGCGCAGCCGATCTGATTGTTCGACAACGGTCTGCGCGTCGAGCCCGAGCCTCGCCGTGCCATCGTCGAAGCCGCGCTTGATGCTGTCGTATTCGTAGATGCCGTCGGCGCCCGGCCCCGGATAGACGAGCACGACGTCCGGCGCCCGGCCCGGCCACGACGCGAACCCGTAGGCGAGCGCAGCGACGAGCAGCGCCGCCGCCGTGACGAAGCCGAGGAGCCTCACCCGGCCCCCGCGCTCGAGCCGGCGCACGCGGGCCACGCGTGCCTCCTCGTCGGCAAGCTCGGCCCGCCGCCGCTCCATGCTCGCGTCGATGAACGCCCGCTCTTCCACGGAGAGGCCGAGCGTGGTCTCCCGTGCCCAGGCCTCGTACTCGCCCAGGCGGATCCCCGTGAGGAGGTCGTCGGGGACGCGGCCGGCGGCCGTCCACTCGCCGACACGAGCCGCGAGCGCATCGTGCTGGCGAAGGTCGGCGCGACCGCTGTCGATCCACG
>CAYJOH010000021.1:208-2251 GCA_964371685.1 uncultured Anaerolineaceae bacterium | reverse complement strand
CGAGCCGCGAGCGCATCGTGCTGGCGAAGGTCGGCGCGACCGCTGTCGATCCACGTCGCCAGCCGGGGCCACTCGGACAGGAGGGCCTCATGCGCGACCTCCGCCGTCGAGGCGCCCGAGACCGGATCACGGTCGAACGTGATGAGCCGGTCGGCCTCGAACCGTCGCAGCAGGTCGGACAGGACGGGCGGATCGACCGCCAGGTCGGCCAGCTCCCGCAGAGGGACCCGTCGAGCCGTCGAGCGCTGGCTCTCGCCGAGCCGGACGAGCCGGAGCAGGACCTGGCGCGCCGCGTCCTGCCCGGCCGCATCGAGCCCGCAGAAGACGTCCTCCGCGCGACGCGACAGCGCTCCGCGGAGCCCACCCAGGCTGCGGTACTCGTCGAGGCGCAGCTCCGCGCCCGTCCGGCGATCGAACAGCTCGGCGAGGGCGTGCTCGAGCAGGGGGAGGCCGCCGGGCCGATCGATCGTGTCGGAGACGAGCTCGGCCAGCAACGCCGGCTCGACCGCGACCCCGACCCGCCGCGCCGGCTCGACGATCGCCGCCTCCAGCTCGCCCGCCGTCATCGGGACGACGTTCACGACGCCCGGCAGGAAGGCCCTCGCGAACGTCGCGTGGAGGAGCGGCCGGTCGTAGAAGTCGGCCCGCAGCGCGAGCAGCGCTCGGACGCGTGAGCCGTCCTGGGTGACGACCCGGGTCAGGCGCTCGAGGAAGCGGCTGCACTCGTGACCGTCGGCGAGCTCGAAGGCCTCCTCCACCTGGTCGATCACGAGTACGAGCTCGCCGTCGGCGGGCGCCGTCGAGCAGGCGGCCTCGAGCGCGCCGAGCGGATGGGCGCCCGGGCGCAGCCTGGCGACGACCCAGCGATCCGATCCGGGAAGGGCGCCGGCGCCGAGGACCGGGATCAGCCCCGCAGCGAGGACGCTCGACTTGCCGGACCCGGACGGCCCGACCAGGGTCACCAGGCGGGCGCCACCGGCGAGCGTGTCGATCACGCGGCCCACGAGCGCCTCGCGGCCGAAGAAGTCGCCAGCGTCGTGCTCGCCGAACGCGCGGAGGCCCTTGAACGGGTTGCGAGTCTCGGCACCCGCCCCCTGCGCCCGATCGTCGCCGCCTGGACCGAGGGCTGGGTCGTGGATGAGGATCGCCTCGTGCAGGCGCCCGAGCCGTGGCGACGGCTCGACGCCGAGCTCCGCGGCGAGCGACCCACGGTATGCCTCGTACGCACGGAGCGCCTCGGCGGCATGTCCGCTCCGGTAGAGCGAGCGCATCCTGAGCTCGCAGGGCCGCTCGCGGAGCGGGTCCTGGCGGATGGCCGCCTCGGCGAGCAGCTGCGCCTCGGCTGCGTCGCCGAGGCCCAGCTTCACCTGGGCGAGCGTCTCGGTCCCCTTGAGCCAGACGTCCGTCAGGTGCCGGATGTCGTCCTGGGCGAACTCCTCGTACACGAAGTCCGAGAGCGGCGGGCCACGCCACAGCTGCCGAGCGCGGTCGAGCACGGCGTCCGCCGCGCCGAGGTCGCCGGCCTCCACGTGACGCGCCCCCTCCGCCACGAGCCGTTCGACGAGGCTCGCGTCGAGGGCGTCGGGATCCATCGTCAGCACGTATCCGGGCGGTCGCCACGCGATGACGTCGCCGCCGGCGACCGGTTCGAGCGCCCGTCGGAGCTCCGAGACGTAGACCTGGATCGCGTGCGCTGCGTGGCGCGGCGGCCGGCCGGCCCAGAGCAGCTCGATGAGCTGATCGACGGGCATGATCTCGTTGGCGTGGAGCAGCAGGATCGCGAGCAGCGCGCGCTGCTTGGGCGGGCCGAGGGCCACCGCCCGACCATCTACCGCGACCTCGAAGGGCCCGAGGATCCGATAGGCCACCACGGGCGCATCGTCACCTCGGCGGACCGAGTCCGAAAGGGCCGAAGCGCCCTGGGCCGGTGGAGCTCCGGCGTTCGCGCTTCGGGCAGGTGTAAGGCCCCCTGTCGGGGGGGGGGGGGGGCCCCCCGCCCCCCCGCGGGGGGCGCCCCCCCCCGCGCCCCCCCCCCCCCCCCCC
>CAYJOH010000021.1:0-198 GCA_964371685.1 uncultured Anaerolineaceae bacterium | reverse complement strand
GGGGTGGCGCGCGGGCGTCCCCTACCGCGGGCGCCGGTGGGGGCCGGGTCACATGCCCCCGGGCCCGACGTCGGTCGGCCCTCGCGGATGCTCCGGCCGACCGATCCGCCACGACCATGGCATTGGTGCGGTCGTGCGGACAGTGGGGAGAACCCTATGGTCCGGGCGCCGTCGGGCGTCGCCCGGCTCGAGCGCAAC
>CAYJOH010000020.1:10377-12671 GCA_964371685.1 uncultured Anaerolineaceae bacterium | reverse complement strand
TGGCCAGCCAGCTGTACTGGGAGAAGAGCCAGGGCAACCTCGAGCTCTACTTCGCCGCCCCGATGAACCTGATGTCGGTGCTCCTGGGGATGGCGATCGGCGGCCTGGTCATGAGCTCGACCCGCGCGGTCGCGGTCCTGGTCGTGGCGAGCCTGGTGTACGGCGTCGCCTTCGACGTGCAGCAGTGGCTGCTGCTGGGGGTCGTGTTCCTGCTCACGATGACGGCGCTGTACGGGCTGGGCATGATGCTGGCCAGCCTGTTCCTGCTCTGGAGCCGCGAGGCGTGGAACCTCGCGAACCTGATGATCGAGCCGATCTGGTTCGTGTCCGGGCTCAACTTCCCGGTCGGCCGGCTGGGGATGCTGGGCGCGCTCGCGATCGCGACCATCCCGTTCGCCGTGGGTTTGGATGCGATGCGCCAGCTCGTGTTCGCGGACCAGGCGTCGCTGCTGGGGACCCCCGCGCCGGAGGTCGAGGCGCTGATCCTGGTCGCGATGACCGTCGTGTTCGTGGCCCTGGCCCGCTGGATGATGCGCACGATCGAGCGCATGGCCCGCGGGCGCGGCAGCCTGTCGATCCGCTGGCAGTGAGCGCGTTCCAGCGGGCCGGCGACGACGCCGGCACGACCCCGTTCGTCCCCTCGGCCGTGGTGGAGGCCGGGGTCGGCGACACGCTGCGTGCGTTCCGCACGGCGGCGCTGCTGGGTTGGCGCGTGGAGTCGAACTGGACCGATCCCGCGCTGTTCTTCATCTACACCGTCGCCCGGCCGATCGCGTCGCTGCTGCTGTTCGTGGTCATGATCCAGATCGTCGGCGGGGGCGCGAACGACGAGATCCGCACGTTCGTGATCCTGGGCAGCGCGCTGTGGGCGTCACTGGTGGCCGGGATCGCGGGGCCGGCATGGTCCGTCCTCGAGGACCGCGAGCGGTACCGGATGCTCAAGTACCTGTACGTGAGCCCGGCGGCGTTCCTCGTCCTGCTGGTCGGGCGCGGCCTGGCGCGGCTCGCCGCGGGGGCGATCGGGACGGTCATCGCGCTCGTGTTCGCCATCGTTGTCCTGGGGCTGCGGGTGGATCCCGGTCGCGTGGACGTGCCGCTGCTGCTTGCGACCCTGGCCCTGGGCATCCCGCCGATCATCGCGATCGGCGTCCTCCTGGGCGCCGTGTGCCTCCAGACGCGCCAGGAGAGCTGGTCGTACCCGGACGCGTTCGCCGGCTCGATGTTCCTGGTCACCGGCGTCGTGTTCCCGCTGGCCGTGCTGCCGGACCCGGTCGAGCTGGTGGGCATCCTCAACCCGATCACCTGGTGGGTCGCGGGGGTGCGCCAAGCCGTGATCCCGGACGGCCCGACCTCGATCGGCGGGGCGGGATCGGTGTGGACCGCGGTCACCGGTTCCGCGGTGCCGGACGCTGCGACGATCGTCCTCGCCTTGTTTGTCACCGGGGCGCTCACTACACTCGCGGCAACGGCCGTCTTCCGGGCAAGCGAACGACGCGCAAGGGACCTGGGCCTCCTGGACCGGACGACCGGCTCATAGCCGCCGGAGCGCCGGCCGGGGGCGGCGGGCGCCGATATCGAGGGAGCAGCCATGCGCATCTACGACGGCAGCCCGCGACAGGACTTCGAGGAGGTCTTCCGCTCGATCGGCGCATTCCTCGACACGCGCGGCACCCGCGACATCCTGCTGCTCGAGGTCCCGGACGGGTTCATCGTCCAGGGGCTGGTCGCGGCCGGGGTCGGTGGCGGCGTGTGGTCGGAATCGGTGGGAACCATGTCCAAGGAGACGCTCACGTTCCTGGACGACGACATCGCGAAGTTCATGGAGGAGGCCGCGGCGCGGCGCGGCGAGGGGGGCCCGGGGGACAACCCGAACCCCGGAGCCTACGAGCAGGCGCTGCGGGTCATCGGCCGCTGGATGGACGAGCAGAAGCCCAAGGACGTGTTCCTGCTCGAGCAGGAGGGCGCGTACGTCATCCGGCTCCTCGTCGGCGGCCAGGCCGGCGTCCACCACCAGCTGGCCGAGTTCACCCGGGACGACGTGGCGGCGTTCGTGGCTCAGGGCCCCACGCTGCGGGCACCCATCGGGAGCACCGGCGCGGCCGGCCCGGCGGGGAGCGCCAGTGCCGCAGGCACGCCCGGCACCGCCGAGGCCTGACCCGAACGGCGTCCGTGACAGCCCGGGTCACACCGGGCACAATCAGCAACCGAAGCAGTAGCGAAGGAGGTCCCACCCGATGAAGGCCCTTCGGACGGTCGCCGTTGCCCTCGGCGTGACCCTCGGTGGCATGATCGTT
>CAYJOH010000020.1:7425-10367 GCA_964371685.1 uncultured Anaerolineaceae bacterium | reverse complement strand
CCCCGCGCCGCCCCCCCGCCTACCGGGGGGGCGTCTCCGTGTCTGCGCCAAAGGATGCTCCCGCCCGCCCGGGCACCGAAGCGCGTCCCGTCCCGGGCACCCGCGCGCCCACGCGCGCCCGGCGCCTGGCGGAGGTCGGGGTCCTCGCCACGGTCGTGATCTGGTCGGCCAACTTCGTCGTCGTCAAGGCCGCGATCGGGGTCATCGGGCCGCTCACGTTCACCGGGGCGCGCTACGTCGTCGCCTCGCTCACGCTGCTCGCGATCCTGCGCTGGCGCACCGGGACGATCCGGCCGCCGGCCGGCCGCGGGTTGGTCCTGCTGGGCCTCGGCGTGCTGGGGTTCGGCATGTACCAGGTGCTGTGGACGATCGGCCTGACCCAGATCGGCGCCGGGGACTCGGCCCTCATCGTCGCCGCCTCGCCGGTGCTCGTCGCGCTGCTCGCCGGCGCCGTGGGCATGGACGTGCTCAGCGCGCCCAAGCTGGTGGGGGCGCTGGTCGCGTTCGCCGGCGTGGCGGTGGTCATCACCGGCGGCCAGGGCGTGTCGCTCGGGTCGTCGCTGCTGGGCGACGGGCTGACCCTCGGCGCGGCGACGCTGTGGGCCGTGTACACCGTCGGCGGGACGCGGATCCTGCGCCACGTGGACCCGCTGCAGGCGACGACGTGGACGGTGATCGGTGGCTCGCTGGTCCTCGTGCCGATCGGGATCGTGGAGGTCGCGGCCCAGGGCGGCGGGGGGTTCTCCCCGGCGACGGTGGCCGCGATCGTCTATTCGGGTGCGCTCGCGGCCGGCATCGCGAACGTGCTGGTGTTCAACGCGATCCGGTTCGTGGGACCGACCCGGGCGACGGCGATGCAGTTCCTGGTACCGGCGGGGGCGGTGGTGCTGGGGGCGCTGGTGCTGGGCGAGGCCGTGGGGCTGCCGCAGGTCGCGGGCGGGGTCGTGATCGTCCTCGGCGTGTGGCTCACGAGGCGCCCGACGATCATGTCCGCCGCCGTCCGTGCCCGGCTACCGTTGGCCCGATGACCCGCCCGCTGCCCGATCCGCCCGGCGCCGTGGGAGGCCGTGCCCTGCCGGTCCCGCCGGTCCCGCCGCTCCTGCAGGGGCAGCCGCCGCTCGCGATCCTCGTGGACTACGACGGGACGATTGCGCGCACGGACGTCTCCGACTCGCTGCTGGCCCAGTTCGTCACCGCCGACTGGGAGGCGCACGTCGCCGAGTACGATGCCGGTCTGGTGGGCTCGCGCCGGCTGATGACCTGGGAGGTGGGGCTGATCCGGGCGGACCCGGCTTCGCTCCATGCGCTTGCCGCCGCGCAGCCGCACGACGAGACGTTCCGGCCATTCGCCGAGGCGGCCCGCGAGGCGGCCATCCCCGTGGAGGTGGTGTCCGACGGGTTCGGGTTCTTCATCGAGCCGGCGCTGCGGTCGCTGGGGGTGGGCTGGGTCCCGGTGGTCACGGCATCGACCACGTTCGGCCCCGACGGCACGCGGATCGAGTTCCCCAACGGCGCCCCCGACTGCTTCGTGTGCGGGACCTGCAAGCGGAACCGGGTCCTGGCGCACCAGGCGGCGGGGCGGGCGGTCGTGTTCATCGGCGACGGGCCGTCTGACCGGTACGCGGCCGGCTACTCGGACGTGGTGTTAGCGAAGCATGCGCTGGTGCAGATCTGCCTGGACAACGGCTGGCCGTTCGAGCGCTTCGCCGCGTTCTCCGAGATCCATGCCTGGCTGGACCGCCGGCTTGCGGCGTTCGCGGCGGACCCCTCGTCGTTGCCGGCCCCGCGTCCGCGGCCGCTGTTCTGCGGCGCGGAGGTGTGGGGGCCCGGCCGGTTCGATCCCGCGCCGCCCGATCGCTGACCACCGGACGCGCGGCCCTCGCCGTCCGTCGTGCCACGAGCGGGTTCTCGGCTCCGCCGCGCGGGTTCGCCGGTGGCCGGCGCCCTCCGCACCGCCGCGCCCGGCGCCCTCCGCACCGCCGCGCGGGTTCGGCGGTCCGAAGTGGCCGGCTCCACTCGGTCGCGGCCAGGCACCCCGGCGGGCCTGTCAGGCCCGCGAACAGGCCCGAAGCACACCTCAGCCTGGTCCAGCAACAGGTAACGGGCCTGGTACGCCCGGTCCTGGCGTCAGGGAGGCCGGTTCGTCGGCTTCGGGCGGATTCGCGGGCCTGCCAGGCCCGCTGTCGTGTCTACCGGCCGAACCGGACTCCGCGAGGCGGACCGTCGAGCACGACGGCGGACGAGCCCTCCACCCGCACCCACAGGATGCCGGCGCCCGGCCATCGCCGGGTACCGGTCATCAGCGCCTCGAGCACGTCGGCGGCTCTCGCTGGGTACACAGCACGCAGCGTCGCCGCATCCGTGTTCGCGAGCTCGCGCAGTGAGCGCGTTGACCGGAGGACGAGGAGTCGCGAGGTCGCCGCCGGAGCGTCGCCCGTGGCAAACCCCCACAGGTCCGCGGACGGCAGGGAGGCCTCCTTCTCTCGATGCCAGCGCATCTGCTGCTCGAGGCGCCGCAGCTCGCTGTGCATCTCGGATGCCACCACCAGCGGCTCGCAAGAATCGGAGAGGACCAGGTCGATGACGCCGCGCGACGGCCGGGACACGGGAACCTCGGGCGAGGCCGTCCATCGCGGATGGAGGATGCGCAGCAGCGCTTCCACCATGGCGGCCTGGATGTGGTCGCGGATCCGCGGGCCGGTTGTCGGATAGGCGCGCAGGGAGAGGTCGGCGCCGAGGACCGTCGCGATCGCCGCCAGCGCGGCGAGGCTCGCGCTCCGCTCACCTCGCTCGACCTTGCCGAGGAACGAACGATCGATCCCCGCGGCACCGGCCACGGCGGTCCGGGTCAGGCCGCCGTCTTCTCGAAGCTCGAGCAGGGCACGGCCAATCGACCGACGCATCTCGACCTCGCGCCGGCGTGCATCGCGCTGCGCCTGATT
>CAYJOH010000020.1:0-7325 GCA_964371685.1 uncultured Anaerolineaceae bacterium | reverse complement strand
GCCCGTCAGCCCCAGCGCTCCCAGCGGGCGAACTGCTCGAACGGCACCCAGCCGCGTCGCAGCGACGGCGACCGGACATCCGGCAGCGGCCGGCCAACCGGCATTACGCCGATCGGCACGAACTCCGCGGGGATGCCGAGGCAGTCGCGCAGCGGCTCGATGTCGGTCCCCACGAAACCGCAGCCCAGGCCCTCGTTCACGGCCGCCAGCATGATCGTCTGCATCGTGGCCCCGACGTCCACCCACCAGAACGGGACCGGCCAGACGATCTCGGAGCCGTCATCGAGCGTCTTGTCCGGCTCCTGGTAGCGGCGGTGGTAGACCGCCTCGCTGACGCATGGGACGAACTGCGCTGCGCACTCGCTGATCCACGGGCCGAACTCGGTCTCGTAGGCCTCCTCGCCGCAGACCCGGGCGACCTCGCGCCGCCGCTCCGGGTCCGTGACGACGAGCAGCCGCTGGCCCTGCGAGAAGCCGGCCGACGGCGTCCGCTGGGCGAGCCGTGCGATGCGCTCGATGACCTCGCGGTCGACGCCGCCCTCCTCGAACCGGCGGACGGCGCGGCGCTTCATGACGACGTCGGTGAACTCCATTCGCGGCCTCCCGGGGTTGGGCCTCCATCGTGGCACGCGGCGGGCCCTCGTGCGCCCGGGCCGGGGCCGCCGGAGGGCCGAATCGGCCGATCGGTCTAGGATGTGCGCCTTGATGGACGACATCCGCGCCCCCGGTGTCCTCGACTCGCCGGACGCTCTCGTCGCACTGGCCCTGGCCGGCGACGAGGCGGCGTTCGCGAGGATCGTCCGCCTGCACCGCGCCGCGATGATCCGCGCCTGTTACGTCGTTGCGCTCGACACGGACCTCGCCGCGGAGGCGGTGGCCGCCGCGTGGCCGGTCGCGTGGGACCGTCTCGGCAGCCTCACCGACCCGGCGCGGCTCGAGCCGTGGCTGTGCACGATCGCCGTGGGCGAGGCGCGCGAGATCGTCCGACACGGGTCCAGCCGCCTCGACTTCGTCCGCACCCCGGCCGCCGCGGGGCCGCGAGTGGGAGCTGCCCGGGCCCCCGGCGACGCGGACGCCGACCTCGCCTGGCGGCTGCGGGAGATCCACGTCGAGGACCGGGCGTTCCTCGCGCTGGCGTACGTCGCGGGCCTCGCGCCGGCCGAGCTCGAGCCGGCGACCGGGCCGGTATCGGCACGGGCCGACGCCCTCCGCGAGCGCCTGGGCGCCGGGTCGGAGACGCGCCTCGAGCGGCGGATCCGCGCCTTCGCCGACGTCACCGTCGCGCACGTGAACATCGACGCCGTGGCCCATGCCGCGAAGGTCACGCGGGGCGACCGGCGGACCTGGCTCGCGTCGCTGGCCATCGCGGCGGTCGTCGCCATCGCGGTGCTGGCGGTGCCCTATCTCGGGGAGTCGGGCCCGTGGCCGGCCTTCGCGGCCGGCATGAGCTCGCCGTGGCCGTCGCCGTCGGCGTTGCCCTCGCCGGACATCGCGCCGAGGGTCGTCGAGAGCCCGCGCTGAGGCGTCCGGCGGCCGGGGCGCCGGCGATCGGATTCGCCCGAGGGATTCGACTCCGGGGGGCGAGTTCGATAGCATTCGAAAAACCCCCGGAGGACCCGTCCCATGGCGAAGTATGTCTTTGTGACCGGAGGCGTGACCTCCTCGCTCGGCAAGGGCATCACCGCCGCCAGCATCGGGCGCCTGCTCAAGGCACGGGGGTTCAAGGTCTCCATCCTCAAGCTCGACCCGTACATCAACGTGGACCCGGGCACGATGTCGCCGTACCAGCACGGCGAGGTGTTCGTCACCGACGACGGTGCCGAGACGGACCTCGACCTCGGCCACTACGAGCGGTTCATCGACGAGAACCTGTCCCAGGCCTCCAATGTCACGACCGGTCGCATCTACCAGGCCGTGATCGCCAAGGAGCGCCGCGGCGACTACCTCGGCGGCACCGTCCAGGTCATCCCGCACATCACCAACGAGATCAAGGAACGCATCACGCGCGTGGCGCGGGCGGGGGACCCGGACGTCGTGATCGTCGAGGTCGGCGGGACGGTCGGCGACATCGAGAGCCTGCCGTTCCTGGAAGCCATCCGCCAGATGCGCAAGGACGTCGGGCGCCACAACGTGATGTACGTCCACGTGACGCTGCTGCCGGCCCTCGCGGCCACCGGGGAGCTCAAGACCAAGCCCACCCAGCACTCGGTCAAGGAGCTGCGGGGGATCGGCATCCAGCCGGACGTGATCGTGCTCCGGTCGGACACCGACGTCCCCCACGAGATCCGCGAGAAGATCGCCCTGTTCACGGACGTCGACGTCGACGCGGTCATCCCGGCCCCCACGGCCGAGACCATCTACGAGGTCCCGCTCCAGTTCGAGCAGTTCGGCCTCGGGCGGCTGGTGGTCCGCGACCTCGGGCTGGGCGACCCGGAGCAGGTGCCGGACCTCGCGTCCTGGGCCGCGCTGGTGGCGCGCATCAAGGCGCCCAAGCCGACGCTCGAGATCGCGCTGGTGGGCAAGTACATCGAGCTGCCCGACGCCTACCTCTCGGTCACCGAGTCGCTCAAGCACGCGGCATGGGCGAACGGCGTTGACGCCAAGGTCCGCTGGGTCAACTCCGAGACGCTCACGCCCGAGAACGTGGGCGCGGAGCTCGACGGCGCCGCGGGCGTGCTCGTGCCCGGCGGCTTCGGCCACCGCGGGATCGAGGGCAAGGTCCTCGCCGCCCGCTACGCGCGGGAGCGCGGCATCCCGTACCTCGGCCTGTGCCTCGGCCTGCAGTGCGCGGTGATCGAGTTCGCGCGCGACGTCCTCGGCTCCGCGGACGTCAACTCGACCGAGTTCGACATGTTCACCGCGAACCCGGTCATCGACTTCATGCCCGATCAGCGCGACCTCGAGGACAAGGGCGGCACGATGCGCCTCGGCCTGTACCCGGCGAAGCTGCTGCCGGGGTCGAAGGCACGCGCGGTGTACGGCACCGAGGTCGTGTACGAGCGGCACCGCCACCGGTTCGAGGTCAACAACCGGTACCGCGCGGCGCTCGAGGCGGCCGGGATGCTGCTGTCCGGCATCTCGCCCGACAGCCGGCTGGTCGAGATCGTGGAGCTGCGCGACCACCCCTGGTTCGTGGCCAGCCAGTTCCACCCCGAGTTCAAGTCCCGGCCCGAGCGCCCGCACCCGCTGTTCCACGGGTTCGTGGCCACGGCGCTCGCCCTGCGCGAGGGCCGCGAGCCGCGGCTGGCCGCCGTGGGCCCGGGCCCGGAGATCGACGCGCAGGCGGTCGCCGGCGAGGTCGCGAGCGAGGTGACCCCGGCCTCCTGAGCACCGGCCGCCGGGTGACCGCCGGGGCCCTCGCGTGCGTGATCGTTGACGCGGCAAGGTGCCGCGCGATATGCTCCGCTCATCCCCACCGGCCGCGCGCGACGGCACCCCGATTCCGCGCGACAACGGCCCGTGGCGCGACCTATCGTTCCCCGCCGGTGCCCAATCGGCGCGGGAGACACCTTCCCGAGGTTCGCCGATCCCCATGCCGAACGGCCCCGACCAGCGCCCGAGCCGCAATCGTCGGCCGCGCCGTCGACCCCAGACCAGCCGCCTGCCCGTCACCGAGCAGGACGAGGTCGCCGAGCTCGAGGCCGCGCGCGAGCGCAACGACCTCGACATCCGCGACCTGCAGGAGATGTCCGTCAAGGAGCTGCGCGAGGTCAGCGCGCGCCTCGACATCACGGCCGCCACGGCGGAGCGCCGCGACGACGTCATCGACCGGATCCTCCAGGCGCAGACCGAGCGCGCGGGCCTGGACTACGCCTTCGGCATCCTCGACATCGTGGACGAGGGCTACGGCTTCATGCGCCGCCACGGCCTGCTGCCCAGCCCCGACGACGTGTACGTCAGCTCCAGCCAGGTCCGCCGCTTCGGCCTGCGGGTGGGCGACCGGGTCACCGGCGCGGTCCGCGCCCCGCGCGAGGGCGAGAAGTACTGGGGCCTGATCCGGGTCGACAGCGTCAACGGCGTGGACACCGAAGCCGCCCGCCAGCGCCCGTACTTCAACGACCTGACGCCGATCCACCCGATCGAGCTGATCAACCTCGAGTCCGACCCGAAGAACCTCAGCCAGCGGCTGGTCAACCTCGTCAATCCGCTGGGCAAGGGCCAGCGCGCGCTGATCGTGTCGCCGCCCAAGGCCGGCAAGACGATGCTCCTCAAGAGCATCGCCAACGGGATCACCGCGAACTACCCGGACATCCTGCTCATGGTCGCCCTCATCGGGGAGCGGCCGGAGGAGGTGACCGACATGCGCCGGTCCGTCCACGGCGAGGTCATCAGCTCCACCTTCGACGAGCCCACCGAGAACCACACCCACGTCGCGGAGATGGCGCTCGAGATCGCCAAGCGCCAGGTCGAGACCGGCCGCGACGTCGTCATCCTGCTGGACTCGATCACCCGCCTCGCGCGCGCGTACAACCTCGCGCTCCCGCCCAGCGGCCGCACCCTGTCGGGTGGCATCGACCCGATCGCGCTCTACCCGCCCAAGCGGTTCTTCGGCGCCGCGCGGAAGATCGAGGAGGGCGGCTCGCTCACGATCATCGCAACCTGCCTCGTGGACACCGGGTCGCGCATGGACGACGTGATCTACGAGGAGTTCAAGGGCACCGGCAACTCGGAGCTGATCCTCGACCGGAAGCTGGCCGAGAAGCGGATCTTCCCGTCCATCGACGTACAGCGCTCCGGCACCCGCCGCGAGGAGCTGCTGCTCGAGGAGGGCACCCTCAAGATGGTCTGGACGATGCGCCGGATGCTGTCCGCGGTGGGGGCCAACGAGGGCATCGAGATCCTCCTCAACCGCCTCTCGAAGACGCAGACCAACACCGAGTTCCTCGCCTCGCTGACCAAGAACCTGGAGTGACGTCCCGGCGCCTCTCGTCGCCGAGGGCGCCCGTCACGGCGTCGCGACCTGCGGCCGGACGTCGTAGATTCACCCAGATTCGCGCCATCTGACCCGCGGCTTCCCCGCTTCCGGCCCCCAGCGCAAGGGGCCCCGGGTTTGCGCGATCTGTCGCAGTTCTGTTACGGTTCCAGGCGACTTGACGGTCGCTCCGGGAGGTTTTGGGAGCGGCCACGGGGGTTGCACGAAGCGCAAATCGCGAATCCCCGGACGAGCGGCCCGCCGCCCGAGGGGCACGTCCCCGGACCGATCGTCGCCCAGGAGACCGTATTGCAGAAGCCAACGGACGGCGCGCAGCGCCACGCTGATCGCCTGCGCTCCGACCGCACTCGAGCATCCTCGGCCTCGCGACTGAACGGCCGCAGCATCCGCACCGCCCGCGCGATTCGATCGCGACTCCGGGCCGGTTCGATCAGCGCCCATCCGTGGCGCGCCATGCTCGCCGCCGCGTTCCGGCCGTTCGCGACCGCGGAGCGCGCCCTCCCCATCGCCGTGGCGGCCATCGTCGCCGTGGCGTCGCTGCTGGCCCTCCTCCCCAGCACGCCGCAGGGGGCCGTCGGCGGCACGACCGGCAGCGGCTCCAGCGTCCGGATCACCGTGGGCGGCATGACCTCCGAGCGGCTCGAGATCCTGGACAACGACTTCTCCGCCGGCCTGCCGGACGAGGGCGTCAGCTTCCAGCCCGTCACGCTGCCGGGCGACGTCACGACCGAGCCCGGTTCGGAGGTGGAGCCGATCGCAGCCGGCGCCATCCTGGACGACGGGACCCTGCTCACCGGCTACGCGCCCGAGACCACCGTCGAGGACGGCGCCGACCTGATCCAGCGGTACAAGGTCAAGTCCGGCGACACGCTCGTGACGA
Organism: uncultured Anaerolineaceae bacterium; assembly: GCA_964371685.1. GTDB lineage: Bacteria > Chloroflexota > Limnocylindria > Limnocylindrales > CSP1-4 > CAIXZV01. Next base: position 1,512 of record CAYJOH010000020.1, on the reverse strand, counting down.
TCGCGCGCAAGTTCGACGTCTCGATGATGACGCTGTGGTGGGCGAACAAGCTCAAGGCCAAGGACGAGCTCCACGTCGGCCAGGTCCTGCGCATCCCGCCGGTCAGCGGCCTGGTCGTGACGGTCGACGAGACGGATACGCTCGAATCGCTGGCCGCGGAGCACAAGGTGGCCGCGTCGCGGATCATCGAGCTCAACGGCCTCGACGACCCGACGCTCGTCGTCGGCCAGGTCCTCGTCCTGCCCGGCGCCAAGGGCGAGCCGATCCCGACCCCCAAGCCCACGCCCAAGCCCGTCGCGAAGCCGCGGTCCGGTGGCGGCGGCGGTGGCGGCGGGGGAGGCGGCGGTGTCGGTGGCCACTACACGGGCGGGGCCATGCGCTGGCCGGTGGTGGGCGGCGGCAACTACATCAGCCAGTACTTCCACTACGGGCACTACGGCCTCGACATCGCGGCCGACTATGGCAGCAAGGTCGTCGCGGCGACCGGCGGCCGGGTGACGTTCGCCGGCTGGAAGTCGAACGGCGGTGGCTACCAGGTCTGGATCTCGCACGGCGGCGGCATCTACACCACGTACAACCACATGGCCGGGGTCTCGGTCGGGGCCGGCCAGTACGTCGGCCGGGGCCAGCAGGTCGGCCGGGTGGGCACCAGCGGCTATGCCACCGGGCCCCACCTCCACTTCGAGGTGTGGCGCGGGTCGATCTGGAACGGCGGCACGCGCGTCAACCCGCTGCGCTACCTGTAGCCGGTCCGCACCCGGTCCGGCCCCCGTCGTCGCGGCGGTGCGGCCGCAGGCCCGTGCGACAATGCCCCCGATGTTCCTCGACGAGGTCCACATCTCCGTGCGCGCCGGCGCGGGCGGCGATGGGGCGGCCACCTTCCGGCGCGAGGCCCACGTCCCTCGCAGCGGCCCCGACGGTGGCGACGGCGGGCGAGGCGGGTCCGTGTACCTGCGCGTGGATCCCGGCCAGACGACCCTGCGCGACTTCCGCTACCGGCACCACTTCCGCGCCACCCCGGGTGGCCGGGGCGAGCGAGCGAAGCGGCACGGCAAGGCCGGCGAGGACCTGTACCTGGCCGTCCCTCCCGGCACCGCGGTCCAGGACGGGGAGTCCGGGGCGCTGATCGCCGACCTCGTCGCCGTCGGCCAGGAGGTCATGGTCGCGCGCGGCGGGCGGGGCGGCCTCGGCAACACCCACTTCGCGACCGCCACCCACCAGGCGCCCCGACATGCCCAGAAGGGCGAGCCGGGCGAGGAGCGTTCGCTGCGCCTCGAGCTGCGGCTCATCGCGGACGTGGGCCTCGTGGGGCTGCCCAACGCCGGCAAGTCCACGCTCCTCGCGGCGCTCACCGCCGCGCGCCCCAAGATCGCCGCCTACCCGTTCACGACCCTCGAGCCCAACCTCGGGGTCATGGACCTCGGGATGGAGGACGGCCGCCGCCCGACGATCGCGGACGTGCCGGGCCTGATCGAGGGCGCGTCGTCCGGGGCCGGCCTGGGCCACGCGTTC
>CAYJOH010000019.1:0-13071 GCA_964371685.1 uncultured Anaerolineaceae bacterium | reverse complement strand
GCTGTCCGGCGGCCAGCAGCAGCGCATCGCGCTGGCCCGGGCGCTGGTGTGCGAGCCGACCGTGCTGCTGCTCGATGAGCCGCTGGGCGCCCTGGACCTCAAGCTCCGGCGCCAGCTCCAGGTCGAGCTCAAGCGGATCCAGATCGAGGTGGGCATCACGTTCGTGTACGTGACCCACGACCAGGAGGAGGCGCTCGCGCTGTCCGACCGGATCGCCGTGATGAACGGCGGCCGGGTGGAGCAGCTGGGGTCGCCGGAGGAGCTGTACGACCGTCCCGCGACCCGGTTCGTCGCGGACTTCATCGGCACCACCAACCTCCTGGCGGGGACGCTGGAGTCCGTCTCGACGACGGGTGCCGTGGTCCGGCTGGAGGGCGGCGAACGCTGCCTGTCAGGACCGGCCCGGGCCGGGGTGGGCGCGGCCGTCGAGCTGGTGATCCGGCCCGAGGCGATGACCCTCGCCCCGGACGACGGGTCGCCGCGGGCCGAGGGCCCGGCGCGGGAGCTGCGCGGCCACGTGCTCCAGAGCGCCTACCTGGGGACATCGGTGAGTCATCGCGTGCGCACGGACGGCGGCCCGGTGCTGACCGTCGTCGTGCCGCGCTCCGTGGAGCGGCCTTCGCCGGGTGACCGGGTGAGGGTCGGGTGGGAGCCATCGGACGTGCTCGTGCTGGAGCGTGCCGCCGGGGTGGAGACGCAGGAGGAGGAACGACGGTGAGCGAGATCGACCGGATTCACTGGCCGCGGCGCCCGATCAGTCGCCGCAGGATGCTCAGGGGCATGGCGGGCGCCTCCGCCGCGGCGGCCTGCGGCCCGGGGCTGGCCGCCGGCGGGGGCGCGGCCGCGACGCCCAGCCCGACCACCGCGCCGGCGACACCGGCGGGGTCCGCGCCCGAGTCGTCCGAGCCGACGCCCGAGGCGACCCCCGAGCCCACCCCCGTCCCGGAGCCCGAGGGCGAGCTGTACGTCTACAACTGGGCGGACTACATCGGCGAGGACACGATCGCCAAGTTCCAGGACCAGACCGGCATCCGCGTCACCTACGACTTCTTCGACAGCGCGGAGACGCAGAACGCGAAGATCGCGACCGGCAACAGCGGCTACGACGTCAGCTTCCCCACCTCGACCTACGTCAAGGGCTTCGTCGAACGGAATCTGGTCCAGCCGCTGGACCTGTCGCTCATCCCGAACGTCGTCAACCTCGGCGCTGAGTGGCAGGACCCGGGCTACGATCCCGGCAACGCCCACTCGATGCCCTACATGTGGTGGACCACCGGCGTCGCCTATGACACGGCGAGGATCGAGGAGACGCTCACCTCGTGGTCCGCGCTCTGGGATGAGCGCTGGAAGGGCAAGATGGCGATGCTCGACGACATGCGCGAGGTGTTCGCCGCCGCGCTCATCCGCCTGGGCTTCAACGCCAACACGACCAACGATGCCGAGCTGGACCAGGCGCTGGCGCTGCTCGAGGAGCAGAAGCCGCTGCTGCGCACCTACACCACGGACGACATCGGCGTCCTGTCCACGGGTGACGTGTGGCTGATGCACGCCTGGGGCGCCGACGTGTACCAGGTCCAGGCGGAGCGCGACACCGTCGTCTACTTCATCCCGGAGGAGGGCGGGATCCGCGGCTCGGACACGATGGTGCTGCTGGCCGGCGCGCAGCACCCGATCGCGGCCCACCTGTTCATCAACTTCATGCTCGACGCCGAGGTCGCCGCCGCGAACACGAACTACATCGGCTACATGGGGCCCAACGAGGCCGCCAAGGCGTTCATCGACCCGGCGATCCTCGAGGACCCGACGGTGAACCCGGACCGATCCGCGGTCGAGAAGCTGCAGGAGATCCTGGACCTCGGGGCGGACGAGCAGAAGTACTCGGACCGCTGGACCCGGCTGCGGGCCGGCGGCTGATCGCCACGCCGAGCGACGTGACGACGAGCGCGGGGTAGCGGCTGGCCATGGGCGGCCACCGGTTCCGAGACGCGGCGCTGTTCGCGCCCGGGCTTGCGTGGCTGCTCGTGTTCTTCCTCGCGCCGCTGGCGGTGATCTTCGTCGTCAGCCTCGCCACCCGCGACCAGTTCGGCGGCGTCGTGTTCGAGGGCTTCGGGATCCAGAACTACCGGCGTGCCCTGGAGCCCGACTTCCTGCCGACCGTCGTCAACTCGCTCAAGTACGCGAGCGCCACGACGGTGCTCTCGATCGCGATCGCCTACCCGGTGGCGTACTGGATCAGCCGCTACGGCGGCCGGCACAAGGCGCTGCTGATCGTGCTGGTCATGCTCCCGTTCTGGACCAGCTTCGTCATCCGGACCTACGCCTGGATGATCATCTTGCGTGACAACGGGGTCGTGAACAGCGTGCTGGCGGCGTTCGGCGCCAGCGAACCGGTCCAGCTGCTCAACACGGACCTGGCCGTGATCCTGGGCATGACCTACGGCTTCCTGCCGTTCGCCATCCTGCCCCTCTACGTCTCGATCGACCGCCTGGACCCGGCGCTGGTCCAGGCCGCCCGCGACCTGTACGCGAGCGGGCGCGCCGCGTTCCTCCACGTGACGCTCCCGCTCACGATGCCCGGCATCATCGCCGCGGCGATCCTCACCTTCATCCCCTCGATCGGCGACTTCGTGACCCCGGACCTGCTCGGCGGCGCCCAGACGACGACGATCGCCAAGATCGTGCAGACGCTGTTCATGTCGTCCCGCGACTGGCCGTACGGGGCGGCCCTCGGGTTCCTGCTGATCGTGGTCACGATCGCGGGCACCCTGGCGGGCCTCCGGTTCCTCCGCCAGGAGGTGATCGGCTGATGCGGACGCGCAACCGGTTCCTCGCCGGGTTCGCCTACCTCGTCTACGCGTTCCTGTTCTCGCCGATCGTCATCCTGATCCTGTTCTCGTTCAACGACTCGAAGCGCAACTTCGCGTGGCGCGGCTTCACGCTCAAGTGGTACCCGGAGCTGTTCGGCAACGATGCGCTGCTGTCGGCGCTGTGGGTGACGCTCCAGGTGGCGCTCATCTCCGTGATCGTGACCACGATCCTGGGCACCCTGCTTGGACTGGGCCTCGCCCGCCTCCGCAGCGAGCGCGTGGCAAGCTTCGCGGACACGCTGATCCTGCTGCCGATGGTGACCCCGGAGGTCGTCACCGGCATCAGCCTGCTGCTGTTCTTCGCCCTGCTGATGGGCGCCAACGGGTCGATCCTCCAGATCGCGGTCGCCCACATCGCGTTCTCGATCTCGTACGTCGCGATCATCGTGCGGGCCCGGGCGGTCTCGCTGGACCCGCGGATGGAGGAGGCGGCCCGCGACCTCGGCGCCACGCCCCGCGAGACGCTGCGCTACGTGACCTTTCCCCTGCTGGGCCCGGCCATCGCCGCCGGCGCCCTGATCAGCTTCGCGCTCTCGTTCGACGACCTGATCATCACCTCGTTCAACGCCGGCGTGGGCTCGTCCACGCTGCCGCTGTACATCTACTCCCGGATCCGGTTCGGCGTGACGCCCGAGATCAACGCGATCTCGACCCTGGTCGTGGGCGGCACGGCGATCGTGATCCTCATCGTGATGCGCGTGAACGCGCGGCGCGCCGCCCGGCTGCGGGCGGCGGCTCCCCCGCCAGCGGCCGCGACCTCGTGAAGGAAGTGCGCCATGACGGCAGTCACCCGCCCGTCCGAGCCGACCGCGCGGACTGACCGGCCCCCGCTCGAGCCCATCCGGACGCCGTTCCGGATGCGCTTCCTGTCCGACGACCAGCTGGACCGGATGCAGGCGGCGACGCTCGAGATCCTCCAGCGCGTGGGCGTCAAGTTCCCGTCCACCATGGCGCTGGACGTGCTCGAGGCCCACGGCGTGGCGGTGGACCGCACGACCCAGGTCGCCCGGTTCGAGCCCGACCTCGTGCTGCGCGCCCTGGCGAGCGCGCCCCGGACGTTCACGCTGGCGGCCCGGGACCCCGCCTACGACATCCACGTCGGCGACGGCGCCACCTACTTCACGACCGACGGCTGCGGCACCGACACGATCGACTTCGACACCCGCGAGCTCCGGCCGTCGTGCAAGGCCGACGTCGGCGAGATGGCGCGGATCGCCGACTTCCTGCCGTCCATCGGCTTCTACTGGCCGATGGTCAGCGCCCGCGACTTCGGCGTGACGGCCCCGCTCCACGAGCTGGACGCCAGCTGGGCCAACACCGTCAAGCACGTCCAGAGCGAGACGGTGATGGGGGCCCGCGAGGCGGGCTACGCGCTGGAGATGGCGACGGTGCTCGCCGGCAGCCGCGAGGCGCTCCGCGAGCGGCCCCTGTTCTCGGACGTCATCTGCACGATCGCGCCGCTGGTCCAGGACCACGCCGGCATCGAGGCGGCGCTGGTCCTCGCGGCGGCCGGCATCCCGGTGGGCTTCCTGTCGATGCCGACGCTGGGCACCACCGCGCCGGCGACACTGGCCGGAGCCCTCGCGATGGGCGACGCCGAGATCATCAGCGGCTGCGTCCTGCTCCAGCTCGCGTACCCGGGGACACCCGTGTTCCACTCGCTCATGCAGGCGTGGGCCGATCCGCGGAGCGGGGCCTACGTGAGCTACTCGCTCGACAGCCGGATGCGCTATGCACCGATCGAGCAGGCCCACCACTGGGGCCTGCCGTGCCTCGGCTCCGCCTACGGGACCGACGCCCCGGTGGCGGGCACCTGGGCCGCCGGGGTCGAGGTCGCGAGCGACCCGTTCTGGATCGGCTTCACCGGCGCCGAGATCGTCACCGGGATGGGCCTGTCACGCACCTACACCCTGCTGTACCCGGAGGGGCTGCTGCTCGACGAGGACGCGTACCAGCGGGCGCGCTACGCGCACATGGCGATGGACGTGGACGACGAGACGCTGGCCGTGGACGTCGTCGCGAGCGTGGGGCCGGCCGGCCACTTCCTGTACGAGCCGCACACCCGTGACCACATGCGGACCTCGATGCGCCGGGCACTGACCCACGAGCCCGCCCCGGACGGCGGGTTCCGGGACCCGGTGGAGGTCGCCCGCGAGCGGGTCGCCTGGATCCGGGCGAACCACCACCCGGAGCCGCTCCCGGCGCTCCAGCAGGCCGAGCTGGCCCGGATCCTCGCGGCCGCCGGGCGCGAGCTCGGCTGAGGCCGGCCCGATCATGGACACCCCGCCGCTCCGCCCGATCCGGCCGGCCCACCGGCTGCGCGTGCTCGACGACGGCCAGCTGGCCGACCTGCGCACGGCGACGCTCACGATCCTCGACGAGATCGGCGTCCACTGCCCGTCCCCGGAGATCCGCGCCCGGTACGCGGCCCACGGGGCGCGCGTCGACGCGGGGACCGGGATCGTCCGGCTGTCGCCGGACCTGGTGCTGGCCGCCATGGCCCAGGCGCCGCGCGGGTACACGATGGGCGCCCGGTCGGCGACCCATGACGCCGTCCTGGACGGGACGGCGCTGTACACGGCGACCGACGGCTGTGGCATCACCATGATCGACCCGGTCACCCGCCGGCGCCGCCCGTCCGTGGCGGCCGACGTGGGCGACATGGCGCGGGTCGCCGACGCGCTCCCCGCGGTGGGCTTCTACTGGCCGATGCTGAGCGCCGGCGACCACCGGGCGACCGCGCCGCTGCACGAGCTCCTCGCCTCGTACGCGAACACGGTCAAGCACGTCCAGACCGAGACGGTGATGGGCGCGCCGATGGCCCGCTGGGCGGTCGAGATGGCCCGGGTCGTCGCCGGCGACGAGGCCACGATGCGCGACCGGCCGATGCTGTCGGCGCTGATCTGCACGATCGCGCCGCTCGCCCAGGACGCGGAGGGCATGGAGGGCGCGCTGGTCCTGGCCCGGGCCGGCGTCCCGGTCGGGTTCATGTCCATGGCCACCACCGGGTCGACGGCGCCGGCCACGATCGCCGGCACGCTCGCGCTGGGCGACGCCGAGATCGTGGCCGCGCTCGCCCTCGTCCAGCTCGAGGTCCCCGGGGCGCCGGTGTTCCACTCGCTGATGACCGGCGTCATGGATCCCCGGTCCGGCGGCTACCTCGCGACCAGTCGGGACGGAGAGCTGGCGTACACGGCCGGGATCGAGATCGCCCACCACTGGGGCGTCCCCGTGCTCGCCGGCGTGTACGGCACGGACGCGCCGGCCCCCGGCTGGCAGTCGGCCGCCGAGGCCGCGGTGGCCCTCACGATCGGCGCCCTGCTGGGCGCGGAGACGGGCAGCGGGATGGGCCTGCTCGACGGCTGCACGGTGTGCTACCCGGAGCAGCTGGTCCTCGACGCGGACCTCCACGAGCGCGTCCGGGCGAACCTCGCCGGCCTCGACACGAGCCCCGACGCCATCGCCCTGGACGTGATCCGGCGCGTGGGACCCCGCGCGCACTTCCTGTACGAGCCGCACACCCGCGACGGGATGCGACGGCTGGAGTTCTCCGCCCTGACCGGGCAGGTGGCGGCCGACGGGTCGGCACGCGACGCCGTGGACGTCGCCCGGGCGGAGGTGGACCGGATCCTGGCGACGCACCACCCGGAGCCGCTCGACCCGGCGCAGGTGCGGGAGCTCGAGCGGATCGTCGCCGCCGCGGACGCCGCCGCGGACGCCGACCTGGGCGCGACCACGGTGCCGGCCGGCGGCCGGTCATGACCAAGGAGCGAGACGCGATGCACGGGACCAGCGACACCACCGGCGGCACCGTCGGCGCGCCGACCTTCAGCCCCACGCCGCCGCTCGAGCCGATCGTCTCGACGCGGCGCGTGCGGTTCCTCGACGACGAGCAGCTCGGCCGCCTCCAGGACGCGTCGTTGCACATCCTCGAGACGGTGGGGGTCAGGTTCCCGAACGCCCGGTCGCTCGAGCTCCTCGGCGACCACGGCTGCGCCGTCGACACGGCGACCCAGGTCGTGCGCTTCCCCCGGGACCTCGTCCGGCGGGCCGTCGGGCTCGCCCCGCGGACGTTCACGATGGCCGCCCGCAACCCCGCCTTCGACCTCGCGCTCCGGGAGGGCACGTCGTACTTCACGACCGACGGCTGCGGCGTGGCCGCGATCGATCCCGACACCGGCCTCGAGCGCCCCTCGCGCAAGGAGGACGTCGCGCGCATGGCGCGCATCGCGGACGCCCTGCCGTCGATCGGGTTCATGTGGCCGACCGTGAGCGCCCAGGACTTCGGCCAGACCTCGCAGCTCCACGAGATCGACGCCGCGGTCAACAACACGGTCAAGCACTTCCAGTCGATGGTCCAGGGCGAGGCCATCGCCCGGTACGCGGTGGAGATGGCGACCGTCCTCGCCGGCAGCCGCGAGGCGCTGCGCGAGCGGCCGATGCTGTCCAACCTCGTGTGCTCGATCGCGCCCCTCGCCCAGGACCACGCCGGGCTGGAGGCGGCCCTGGTGCTGGCCGAGGCCGGCATCCCGGTCGGCTTCATGTCGATGCCGACCCTGGGCACGACGGCGCCCGCCACCTCCGCCGGCGCGCTGGCGATGGGCGACGCGGAGGCGATCTCCGGGATCGTGCTGCTCCAGCTGGCCTACCCGGGGACGCCCGTGTTCCACTCGATCCTCAAGGCGTGGGCGGACCCGCGGACGGGGACGTACGTCGGCTACTCGATCGACGGCCGGGCGCGCTACGCCCCGGTGGAGATCGCGCACCACTGGGGCCTGCCCTCGCTGGCCGGCTGCTTCGGCACCGATTCGGCGGCCCCCGGCACCTGGCAGTCGGCCGCGGAGGTCGCGATCGACCCCGTGCTGGGCGCGATGGCCGGCGCCGAGATCGTCACGGGCATGGGCCTCGACCGCACCTACACGCTGCTCTACCCGGAGGCGATCCTGCTCGACGACGACCTCTACCAGCGGGCGCGCCACGCGCTCCTCGCGGAGCGCGTCGACGACGAGACGCTCGCCCTCGACGTGATCGCCGCGGTGGGCCCGGGTGGCCACTTCCTGGCCGAGGAGCACACCCGGACGTTCATGCGCACGGCGCTCAAGCGGGGCCTCACCCACGAGATGGCCGGCCACGGCCACTACCGTGACCCGGTCGAGGTGGCCCGCGAGCGCGCGGCCCGGATCCGCGCCGACCATCATCCCGAGCCGCTGCCGGACGTCGTGCGCGACGAGCTGGCGAGGATCCTCGCCGCGGCCGGCCGCGAGCTCGGGTAGGGCCGGGACATGGCAACCCTGCTGCGCGTCCTCACCGACGGCCAGGTCGGGGACATCCACGAGCAGTCGCTGGCGGTGCTCGCCCGGACCGGGATGCGCATCGACTCGGCGCAGGCACGCGGCATCCTGCGCGCGGCCGGGGCGGAGGTGGACGAGCCCGAACGCCGGGTCCGCTTCCCGCGCGCCCTCGTGGAGGCGTCGCTGGCCGCGGCGCCACGGTCGTTCTCGCTGGGCGGGCGGCGACCCGGCTTCTCGCTGCCGATGAACGCGGGCGAGTGCACCCTGATCCCGGACGGCGAGGCGACCATGGTCTACGACCCGGTCACCGGCGTCCGGCGCGCGTCGACGCGCGAGGACTGGGTCGCGGCCACCAGGCTCGTGGATTCGCTGGACGAGGTGGGCGCCTACTGGCAGATGGTCACGGCCGGCGACATGGATCCCGGGCCGGGGCCGCTGGTCGCACACTGGGCGGCCACCTTCGAGCTGTTCTCGAAGCACGTCCAGGACGCGCCCGGATCGGCGGCCGAGGCCGCCTGGCTGCTGGAGCTGCTGGCGGTGGTGTTCGGCAGTCGCGAGGCGGTGCGCCGCGACCACCCGTACTCGATCCTCTACTGCCCGGTCTCGCCGCTGGCGATGGAGGAGGACCACACCGACGCCTGGCTGGCCACCGCGGGCTGGGACATCCCGATCGCGATCATGCCCATGCCGATGATGGGCAGCTCGGCGCCGACGGGGCTGCGGTCGACCATCGTGACCGGCAACGCGGAGGTGCTGGGGACGGTCTGCCTCGTCCAGGCGGCGGCGCCCGGGACGCCGGTCATCTACGCGCCCGCGCTGGCGGCCATGGAGCCCCGGACCGGACGCTGGGGCGGCGGCAGCCCGGAGCACGCCCTGCTGGGGGCGGCGACCACCGAGATGGGGCGCTTCTACGGGCTGCCGGTCACGGCGTCCAACGGCGGCACCGACCACTTCGTGACGGGCGTCCAGGCGGCGTACGAACGGACGCTCAACTGGGTCCTGCCGGCGCTGTCGTGGCCGGACATCCTGATCGGTCCGGGCTCGCTCGGCGGCGCGTCCACGCTGTGCCTCGAGCAGCTGGTCATCGACGTCGAGGTGTACCGGGCCTGCCGCCACCTCCGTCGCGGGATCGGGGATAGGGTCGGCGAGACGGACGTGGTGGCGGCCGTGGACGAGGTGGGGCCGATGGGCGACTTCCTCGCCCGGGAGGCGACCCGGGACGCCGTCCGGGGCGGTGAGTTCTTCCTGCCCCGCCTTGGCTGGCACGGCTCCTTCGACCGCTTCGAGGCCGCCGATCGGCCGGACGTCCTGGCCCAGGCGCGTGCGACCGCGCTGGCGGCCATCGCCGGCCACCAGCCGATCCCGTTCCCGGACGAGGTGGCGAGCGAGGTGGCGGGGCTGGAGCGCCGGGCACGCGCGACGACGCAGGCGTCCGGCAAGGGGTGAGGTGAACGATGCGCTACGAGGCCCGGTTCCTGGACGAGGACGAGCAGGCACGCGTCCACGAGACGTCGCAGCGAATCCTGTCGGAGGTCGGCGTCCGGTTCCACGGCGAGCGTGCCCTGCCGCTCCTCGCCACGGGCGGGGCGGACGTGGACGTTGCGTCCGGGATCGCGCGAATCCCTGCCGGCCTGGTCGATGCTGCGCTCGCCAGCGCGCCCCGCTCGTTCGTGCTCGGCGCCCGCAACCCGGCGTACGACTACCCGGTCCCGTCGCCGGTGTCGCGCTACGCGATCGACGGCACCGCGGCGTTCGTGCGCGACTTCGAGACCGGCGAGCGCCGGTACGGGACGCGGCGGGACGTCGAGGAAGGGCTGCGCGTGTTCCAGGCTGCCGACATGGGCGTCATGGCGTGGGCCCCGGTCGCCGCGTCCGACGCGCCCGCGCCGTCCCGGGCGCTCCACGAGTTCATCGGGATGCTCAAGGCGTGCTCCAAGCACGGCCAGCACGAGCTGCACCGCCGCGACCAGGCGCCGTACCTCGCCGCCGCGCTGGTCGCGATCGCCGGCTCGGAGGCCGCCGTGCGCGAGCGCCACGAGGCGTCGCTGATCTACTGCCCGGTGGCGCCGCTGGTCCACGACGGCCCGATGCTCGACGCCTACCTCGACCTCGGCGACCTCGACCTGCCGGTGATGATCATGCCCATGCCGATCCCCGGCACGACGGGGCCCGGCGCCCTGCTGGCGAACATCGCCCTCGCGAATGCGGAGGCGCTGTCCGCGATCGTCGTGTTCCAGCTCGCCCACCCGGGGCGCCCGATGGTCTACAGCAGCGCGGTCGGCTCGATGGACTTCCGCAGCGGCGCGTACCTCGGCGGGACGCCGGAGATGGGCATCCAGTCCGGCGCGCTCACCACCATGGGCCGCTTCTACGGGCTGCCGGCCACGGCGGCGGGCTGCACGTCCGACGCCCACGAGCCGGGACCCGAGGCCGTGATCGAGAAGCTGCTCACGTCGCTGCCGCCGGCGTCCGCGGGGGCGGACATCATCGTGGGTCTGGGCGAGATCGACGGCGACCAGACGCTGGTGCTGGAGCAGATCCTGGTGGACAACGAGCTCGCCCACCTGTGCGAGCGGCTGGTCGCGGGGGTGGACGGCCGGCCGGGGGCGGAGCTGTACGACGACGTCGCGGAGGTGGGCCCGGGCGGCAACTTCCTGGCCGTGCCGTCCACGCGCGACGCATCGCGGAGCGGCGAGTTCTACGAGCCGTCGCTGATCGGGCGGATCGCGCTGGAGGCGTGGCAGGAGCGCGGGCGGCCGTCGATGTACGGGCGGGCCCGAGAGCAGGTCCGGGAGATCCTGGACGCACCCATGGTCGACCCGCTGCCGGACGCGGTGGTGGAGGAGCTGGACCGGATCCTGGCCGAGGCGGACCGCGACCTGCGCGACTGATCGCGTGGTGCGCCCTCACCTGGGAACCGGCCGGCCGCGAGCGGTGTAGAAGGCGCGTCACCCGCTTTGGAGGCGCGTCCCATGCTCACCCGGATCCTTCGATTGGCCGCGGCATCCGCGCTTTCCGGCGCGCTCGTCCTCTCGTCCCTCGGGGTGGTCGTACCCGCCCGGGTCTCCGCCGGCGGCGGCTGCCATGCCGAGAACGGTGCCGTCCACAACGAGGGCGAGACGTCCCTCGTGCGGATGGACGTGTGCACCTTCGAGCCCACGGTGGCCAGGGTCGCGGTCGGGACCGAGGTCAGGTTCCTCAACTCGGCGGTCCTCCAGCACGTCGTCACCGGCGAGCGCCAGTCGTGGGGCACCGAGGGCCAGGCCCTGGACCCGGGCGAGGAGTACCGGCACCGATTCGACGAGGCCGGGATCTTCCCCTACACCTGCCCGCTCCACCCTGGGATGGTCGGCGCGATCGTGGTGGGGGACCCTGACGCGGCCGCGGCCGCACCCCTTGGCGAGGCGGCACCCGCGGGAGCGACTGACGGCACGGCCGCGGCATCCGCGGACGCCGGGGTCGCGTCGGCGATCCTGCTCGCCGTCGGGCTCGCGGCGGTTGCCGGCGCCGTCTCGATGGCCGCCCTGCTGACCTCGCGGCGACGCACCGCGAGCACCGCGACGGAGTGATCGCTGCGACGGCGTGAGTCATCCTGCCGGGGCCGTCGCCTGGGCAGCCCGGCCCGTGCGACCTCGACCCATCCGTCGAGGAGCGTCAGCGCAGGGTGACCGCCGCCTCGCCCGCCTCGACCGTGCCCACCCGCCAGGCCGTCACGCCGGCCGCGGCGAGGTCCGCCTCCACCGCCGCGATCCGGTCGGGCGGGACGGCCGCAAGGAGCCCGCCGGAGGTCTGCGGGTCGTGGGCGAGGGCCACGAGCTCCGGCGTGACACCGCTGCCGACCGTGATCGCCGGTGCGGTGAACCGCCGGTTGTGCTCGGCACCCCCGGTCTCGACGCCGGCCCGGGCGAGGTCCAGCGCGCCGTCGAGCGCGGGCAGGTCGTGGGCCTCGAAGACCAGGCTCACCCCCGAGGCCCGGGCCATCTCCAGCCCGTGGCCCAGCAGCCCGAATCCCGTCACGTCGGTCGCGCCGCGGATGCCGTGCCGGACCAGCACCTCGGACGCGGCCCGGTTGAGCGTCCGCATCTGGTCGATCGCCGCGTCGAGGTCGGCGTCGCTGGTCCGCCCCGCGCGGCGGCCGCTGACCAGCAGCCCGGTGCCCAGGCGCTTCGTCAGGAACAGCGTGTCGCCGGGGGAGGCGCCGCCTTTGCGCAACAGCCGGTCCGGGTGCGCGGCCCCGATCACCGCCAGCCCGAACTTGGGCTCCGGGTCGCGGATCGTGTGGCCGCCCGCGAGCATCCCGCCCGCCTCGCGGACCTTGGCCGCCGCCGCCTCGAGGACCGCGGCCAGCGCTGCCTTCGGGAAGTCCTCGGGGAAGGCCGCGATCGACAGCGCGAACAGGACCCGGCCGCCCATCGCGAACACGTCGGACAGCGCGTTAGCCGCGGCGATCTCGCCGTACGCCGCCGGGTCGTCCACGAGCGGCGGGAAGAAGTCGAGCGTGCCGAGGATCGCGAGGTCGTCGGAGATCCGGTACGCGGCGGCGTCATCGGGCGGGTCGAGGCCGGCGATGAGCGCGGGGTCCGGCGCCTCGCCCGGTCGCGTGCCGCCCAGCCCGGCCAGCGCCTCGGCCAGCAGGTCCGCCCCCAGCTTCGCCGCGCAACCGCCGCACTTGGTGAGCTCGGTGAGGCGGATCGGCGGATCATCGGAGCGCACGGTCATGCGCGCGATCATAGGCGGCCGAGCGCGGGCGGGTCTCTGGACAGGACCGTGCGACCCGCCCCGGGCTACCTCCGGAGCTCCACCGGGCCGCACCGAACACCGACCGACCTCCGATTTCGGATGATCCGAACGAAACTCGCCCGGCGCGGGCGTTCGGCATCGGCGCCGGGGCCGCTCCTCGGGGTACCTGGGCC
>CAYJOH010000018.1:3640-13599 GCA_964371685.1 uncultured Anaerolineaceae bacterium | reverse complement strand
GGCCCAGGCAGTGCCGCGTCGCCGGAGCAGAACGTGACAGCCAACGCCCACCGCGTGCTGCGGCGCGGATCGCAGATCGTGATCCTGGTCGGCGTGGCCGTCCTGGTCGTGATCCTCGTGACCGCGAAAGGCCAGCCATCGGGATCCGTCTCGCCGCAGGGTCCGCTGGCCGCCGTCCCTGAGGCACCCGAGGCCGCCCTCGACCGTGCCGTCGCCGCGAACCAGCCGACGCTGGCCTTCTTCCATTCCCTGACCTGCGATCCGTGTATCGAGATGACGGCCATCGTCGAGGCCGTCTACCCGGAGTTCAAGGGTGAGATCACGCTCGTCGACGTCAACGTGTACGACGATCGCAACGCGGCGCTCCTGCAGCGCGCGAGGATCATCACCATTCCGACCCTGGTCCTGATCGATCGCAACGGCGAGGGCGAGTGGTTCCCGGGCGTCATGGACGGGCCGCAGCTGCGGCAGAGGCTCCAGGCGCTGGCGGGCGGCAGCTGACGTGCCGTTTGACCTCGAGTTCCTGCGCTCAGCTTCCGTCGTCGGCTACCTGCTGGTGTTCCTGGGCGGGGTGGTCACCAGCCTCGGTCCCTGCAACGTCGCCACCATCCCGCTGATCGTCGGCTTCGTCGGAGGTTCGCGTGACGTGTCGCGGGGGCGCGCGTTCGTCCTCTCGGCGACGTTCGCGGTCGGTCTGGCGATCACGTTCATGCTGCTGGGGGTCGTTGCCGCCCTCGTCGGCGGCCTGATCGGTGGCACGTCACGGGTGTGGTTCTACGTCGTGGCCGGCGTGTGCCTGGTCATCGGCCTCCAGATGCTGGGGGTGATCCACCTGTCCGCCCCGATGTGGCCCGGCGGGCTGCGGGAGCGCATCGGGCTGCGCGGCGTGCCGGGCGCGCTGGCACTGGGCCTGGTGTCGGGCCTGGTCGCCTCACAGTGCGCAACCCCGGTCCTCGCGGCCATCCTCACCTACGTCATGGCGGAGGGCGCCCTGCTGTACGGCGCGGTCCTGTTGCTGGTCTACGCGCTGGGGCGGGGGGTGCCGGTGGTGCTCGCCGGGACGTTTACCGGCGTTGTCAAGCGCCTCCAGGCGGCCGGGCGATGGACCGGTGCCATCGAGCGCGGCAGCGGCCTGATGATGGTCGGCGTCGGGCTGTACTTCGTGTGGATCGCGTGAGCGTCCGCGCCTGTCAATGCGCGCAGCGTCGTGCCTGCGTTCCCGCTGACGGTCCGCGGCGGGACTCGGCGCGAGCCACCCAGGGCCGAATGGACCGCCCTTTGGGGCCCCTTCACCCGGAGACGGTACATCACACACTGATACAGTGTGCAGTGAGATGAATGTCCCCCACCTGAGCCCCGCCCGCGGCCTCGATCTCGCCGTGGCCGCCGCGATCAGCGACTCGCCGGAGCAGGTCCACCACGTACCAGGCAGCAGCCCGGAGGCCCCCGATGTCGATTGAGCTCCCCGTCCTGCCGGAGCTGCGGCTCCAGCATCGCCCGCCTGACGTGGAAGGGCCGCTCGCGGCCGCCACGATCGTGGCTGACCGCACCCGGGCTGGCATCATCGCCCTGCTGGCCGAAGGGCCGCACTGCGTGTGCGAGATGGCTGCAGCGCTTGGTGCCCGCGAGAACAACGTGAGCAACCACCTCGCCCGATTGCGGGATGCGGGCCTGGTCCGGGCCAGCCGGCACGGGGGCGACTCGCGTCGCGTGTACTACGAGCGCGACGACGTGGCCTGCGCCGACGTCCTCGCCCAGCTGGGCACACTCCTGGGACCCGTCGGGTGACCACGGTGTCGATCGCCGGCCCCCGGGGGGGGGGGCGCCGGGGCCCCCCCCGGGGCCCCGGGGGGGGCCCCCCGGGGCGCCCCCCCGGCGGGGGGGGGGCGCCCCCCGCCGCCGCCGCCGCGCTGGCCGCCGCGGCATGGCTGGTCGCGTGGTTCGCGAACCTGGCCCTCGCCGAGTGGGCGGCCTTCGACCTGCTGAGCCTCGAGCGCGGATCGCACCTGGGCGAGGCGATCGCCTTCTTCCTCTACGACGTCCCGAAGGTGCTGCTGCTACTGACCGGGATCGTGACGATCGTGTCGTTCCTGCGCTCCTTCGTGTCGCCCGAGCGCGTCCGTCGCGCGCTGGCCGGGCGCGGCGCCCTGCCGGGCACGATGGCCGCCGCTGGGTTCGGGGTCGTCACGCCGTTCTGCTCGTGCTCTGCGGTCCCGCTGTTCATCGGCTTCCTGCAGGCCGGCGTGCCGCTGGGCGTGACGTTCGCCTTCCTCGTCGCGTCGCCGATGGTCAACGAAGTCGCGCTCGTGCTGCTGTGGGGGCTGTTCGGGCCCGGCATCGCGCTCGCGTACATGGCGGCGGGCCTCATCGTGGCGGTCGGGGCAGGGCTGGTCATCGGCCGCCTGGGGCTGGAGCGGTACGTGGAGGACTACGTCTGGACGATCCGCGCGGGTGCCGGCATCGGCGAGGCCCGCCCGACGCTGGACGAGCGGCTGCGCGACGCGTGGCGCTCGACCGCGGACATCGTCCGCCGCGTCCTGCCGTTCGTGGTCGCCGGCATCGCCGTCGGAGCCCTGATCCACGGGTTCGTGCCCACGGACCTCGTCGTGTCGATCGGGGGCCGCGAGAACCCGCTCGCGGTGCCGGCGCTGGTCGCCCTCGGTGTCCCCCTGTACAGCAACGCGGCCGGCACGATCCCCATCGTGGAGGCGCTGATCGGCAAGGGGCTGCCCCTGGGGTCCGCCCTCGCGTTCATGATGGCGGTCACGGCCCTGTCCATCCCCGAGCTCGTGATCCTGCGGCGGGTCATGAAGCCACGCCTGCTGGCGGCCTTCGTCGCGATCGTGGCCACCGGGATCCTCGCCGTCGGCTACGGCTTCAACCTGTTCCTCGCCTGAAGGAGGCGCCACATGCACGTCATCGAGGTCCTCGGATCCGGCTGCCAGAAGTGCCAGTACGTCGAGAAGGTCGTCCGCGAGGTGATCGAGGGGGCCGGGCTCGAGGCGGAAGTTCGCCACGTGACGGACTACGCGGAGATCGCGTCGCGGGGCGTCATGTCCACGCCCGGGCTGGCGATCGACGGCACGGTCGTGATGGCCGGCCGCGTCCCCACCCGCCAGCAGGTCGCGGCCTGGCTGGGCATCGCGTAGCTCGCTCCGGGCCCGCACGCTCCCGATCCACCGCCACCGCGGCCGCTTGACCGGGGTGCCTGACGTCCCGCCCGAGGCGCGGTAGGCTGCGCGGCACGGACACGGGCCGCAAGGCCCGGCGGAAGGGAGAGCGCGAATGTCCAACCGGGTCTCGGTGCTGGTCGGAACGTCCAAGGGCGCCTTCATCCTCGACGGCGACACGGCCCGCCGCGACTGGCGGCTCCGGGGCCCGCTGTGCGACGGCTGGCCCGTCAACGACATCTCCGTGGAGCCCGGCACGGGCGCGCTGCTGGCCGCGGGCAGCAGCCCCTGGTTCGGCCCCGCGGTGTGGCGGAGCGACGATCACGGCGCCACCTGGACCCATTCCAGCGAGGGCCTCAGCTATGGCGACGACGGGCCGAAGGTCACCCGGATCTGGAACGTCACCGCGGCCCGTCGCACCGTGTACGCGGGCGTGGAGCCGGCGGGCCTGTTCCGCAGCGCCGACGGCGGCCGGTCGTGGCAGCACGTCGAGGGGCTGACCAACCACCCCTCGCGGCCGGAGTGGCAGCCCGGGAACGGCGGGCTGTGCCTCCACTCGATCGTCCCCCATCCCGACGATCCAGACCGGATGTGGGTCGGGGCGAGCGCCGTCGGCGTGTTCGAGACCCGGGACGGCGGCGCGTCGTGGGAGACCCGCAACCGGGGCGTGCGCGCGGACTTCAACCCGGAGCCTGACCCGGAGTTCGGGCACTGCGTCCACAAGGTCGTGCTGGCGGCGGACGCCGGGGGGCACCTGTACCAGCAGAACCACTGCGGCGTGTACCGCAGCTTCGATGGCGGGCGGCAGTGGCAGGAGATCACCGCCGGGCTGCCGTCGGAGTTCGGGTTCGTGATGGCCGCCCACCCCCGCGACCCGCTCACGGCCTGGACGATCCCGCTGACGCCGCCGGACCAGGGCCGGCTGATGCCGGACGCCTCGGCGGCCGTGTGGCGGACGAGCGACGGCGGCGACACCTGGGTCCGCTTCGGCGACGGCCTGCCGCAGGATGGGGCGTACCTCGGCGTGCTGCGCGAGGCGATGGCCGTGGACCGGCTGGACCCGGTGGGCGTCTACTTCGGCACCAGCACCGGCCAGCTCTACGGGAGCGCCGACGAGGGGCGGACGTGGTCGCTGCTCGCGGACCACCTGCCGCCGATCTGGTCCGTGGAGGCCGCGATCCTTGACTGACGGGCGGCCGGCGGTCGTCCACCTGCCCCGCTCGCTGGTGTCGCTGTTCCCCGGCACCGAGCGGCGGATGGAGGCCCGGGGCACGACCGTGGCCGAGGTCATCGCGGACCTCGACGCCCGGGTGCCGGGGATCCGCAACCGTCTCCTGGACGCCGGGCCGTCGATCCGCACCCACCTCAACGTGTTCGTCGCCGGGGAGCGCGCGACGCTCCAGACGGCCGTCCCGCCGGGAGCCGACGTCCACGTCATCCCAGCGGTGTCCGGCGGCTGACCGCGCCCACCGGCTGGGGCGCTCCTTCGCGGGGCCGGACGCCCCCCGGCGACCGTCGCATCGGCCCCTTCTCCGGGGGCCGGATCGGCCGTCACGTCCGCCACGCGGCCCCTTGCCGATGCCAGGCGGATCGCCGACGCTTGCCTCGCGCGTCCCGCGCTTGCGCGTGCCGCCCACATCCGCGTTGAACCCGCGCCGGCTCCGGCGCCCCGCCAGAGGTCTCCGATGACCGTCCAGTCCCCCGCCCCGATCGCCGATGCCTCCTCGGACATCCTGGGGGTCGAGCGCCAGCCGCTCGACGCGATCTTCCACCCGCGCTCCGTGGCGGTGATCGGCGCCACCGAGAAGGAGGGCTCGGTCGGCCGGACGATCCTGTGGAACCTGCTCTCGTCGCCGTTCGGCGGGACGGTCTATCCCGTCAACCCCACCCGGCCCGCGATCCTGGGCGTCAAGGCCTACCCCTCGATCGGCGCGATCGGCGAGCCGGTGGACCTCGCGGTCATCGTCACGCCTGCGAAGTCCGCGCCGGGCCTCGTGGAGGAGTGCGGGCTGGCCGGCGTCCGGGGCGTGATCATCATCAGCGCCGGGTTCAAGGAGATCGGGCCCGAGGGCGTCGAGCTCGAGCGCCAGGTGCTCGAGGTGGCGCGCCGCTACGGGATCCGCGTCATCGGCCCCAACTGCCTGGGCATCATGAACCCGGTCGGGGCGTTCAACGCGACCTTCGCGGCCGGCATCGCCAAGCCCGGGCGGGTGGGCTTCGTGTCCCAGTCGGGCGCCCTGCTCACGGCGATCCTGGACTGGGCCGCCCACGAGAACGTCGGCTTCAGCTCCATCGTGTCGCTGGGCTCGATGCTGGACGTGGGCTGGGGCGACGTCATCGACTACCTGGGCGACGACCCCAACACCGACAGCATCGTCATCTACATGGAGACGATCGGTGACGCCCGCGCCTTCCTCTCGTCGGCCCGCGAGGTCGCGCTGACCAAGCCGATCATCGTCATCAAGCCCGGCCGCACGGCCCAGGCCGCCAAGGCCGCGGCGTCGCACACGGGCTCGCTCACCGGGTCTGACGACGTGCTCGATGCCGCGTTCCGCCGCGCCGGCGTCCTGCGCGTGGACTCGATCAGCGAGCTGTTCGAGGTGTCCGAGATCCTCGCCAAGCAGCCGCGGCCCGCCGGCCGGCGGCTCTCGATCGTGACCAACGCGGGCGGCCCTGGCGTCCTCGCCACGGACGCGCTGATCTCCGGCGGCGGCGAGCTGACCGACCTCACGCCCGAGACGATGGAGCGGCTCAACGCCGTCCTGCCCGCGGTCTGGAGCCACAACAACCCGATCGACATCATCGGCGACGCCCCGCCGGAGCGGTACGCGAAGGCGCTCGAGGTGGCCGCCGCCGACCCGGAGACCGACGGCCTGCTGGTGATCCTGACGCCCCAGGCGATGACGGACCCGACCGCAACCGCCAAGGCGCTGGCGAGGCACGCCCGGATCGAGGGCAAGCCCGTGCTCGCGTCGTGGATGGGCGGCGAGGACGTGGCCGAGGGCGCGGCGATCCTGCGCGAGGCGGGCATCCCGACCTTCGCCTACCCGGATACCGCGTGCGTGCTGTTCAACCACCTGTGGCGCTACGCGGACAACCTGCGGGCGCTGTACGAGACGCCGACCCTGCCGGTCGCCCCCGAGCGCGGCGAGTTCCGCGAGGAGGTGGACCGGATCATCGCCGCCGTCGCCGCCGAGGGCCGGACGCTGCTCACCGAGTACGAGAGCAAGAAGGTCCTGGCCGCCTACGGGATCCCGATCACGGACACCGAGCTGGCGCGCAGCCCCGAGGAGGCGGTCGCGGCGGCGGAGGACATCGGCTACCCGGTCGTCGCGAAGCTGCTGTCCCGCACGATCACGCACAAGACCGACGTCGGCGGCGTGTGCCTCAACCTCCGCTCCAGGGACCAGGTCGTCGAGGCGTTCGAGAAGATCCGGGATTCGGTCACCGCCAAGGCGGGCGCCGAGCACTTCGAGGGCGTGACCATCCAGCCGATGATCAACTGGACCGGCTACGAGCTGATCGTGGGCAGCACCCCCGACCCGCAGTTCGGCCCCGTCCTCCTGTTCGGCATGGGCGGCCAGCTGGTCGAGGTGTTCCGCGACCGATCGCTGGCCCTGCCGCCGCTCAACACGACCCTCGCCCGCCGCCTGATCGAGCGCACGAAGATCGCCACTGCGCTGCGCGGCGTCCGGGGCCGGCGGCCGATCGACACCGACGTCCTCGCCGCCCTCCTGGTCCGGTTCAGCGAGCTGGTTGCCGAGCAGCCGCGGATCGCCGAGATCGACATCAACCCGCTGCTCGCGTCGCCGGAGCGGATCCTGGCGCTCGACGCCCGGGTCGTGCTGCATCCGGCCTCGGTCGCGGACGAGGACCTGCCGCGGCTCGCGATCCGGCCCTATCCCTACGACTATGCGCGCGACTACGCGACGAGCGACGGCGTGCCGTTCGTCGTCCGCCCGATCCGCCCCGAGGACGAGCCCGGCGTCGCCGCGTTCCACGCGTCGCTGTCCGCCCGCACGGTCCGCGCGCGCTACGGGTCGGACCTGGCGCTCGCCGAGCGCACGGCGCACGAGCGCCTGACCCGGATCTGCTTCGTGGACTACGACCGCGAGATCGCGCTGGTGGCGGAGGCGCCGGGGACCGCCGGGCCCGAGATCGCCGGGGTGGTGCGCCTGTCGCGCGTCCATGCGACCGACGACAAGCAGCTCACGCTCGTGATCGCCGACGCGTGGCAGCGGCGCGGCATCGGCACCCAGATGGTCCGGTCCGCGATCGCCGTGGCCCGCAAGGAGGGCACGGAGCGCGTGCTCGCGCAGATGTCCCCGGACAACCACCCGATGCGCGACCTCCTGGCCGAGCACGGGTTCACGTTCGAGGAGCGCGACGGGCTCCTGTTCGCCTCGCTCGCCCTGCGCTGACGGCAGACCGCTCGGGTCCAACCGTCACGGGTCGCTCAGGCGGGGGCGTGACCTCGCCGCCTCGCGGGTGGCCGCGGGGCGCCGGCGCCGTCCAGCACGTCGGCCGCGTGGTCCACGGACGCCCGGTGCGCGTCGGTGAGCAGGTGCCGCCGGTCGTGGCTCGAGGCGTGCGCATATGCGTCCAGCTCGTCGCGCAGTGCGCGCAGTCGGTCGAGCTGGCGCGCCTCGACCGCGGGCCAGGCCGGCGAGGCGGGACGATGGGCGGCGAGGGCGGCGAGGTGCTCGAGACACAACGGCGCGGCCGCGACGGCCTCCGCCCAGGTTGGATCGTCGACGAGCCTCCCGAGGCTGTCGACGATCCCGGCCTCGGTGCGCGCGACGCGCTCGCACGCCGGGCAGGCCGGGCGGCGTCGCGCCTCGTCCAGGCGCCTGGCGCGGGTTCGGCCACCGGCGTCGGCCGCCGCTTCGAGTTCGCGTAGCCGCACGGCCAGGGTGGCCCGGAGCAGGATCGCCGCCCCGAGGCTGCCGGAGCGCCGGCGGTCCGCGTCCAGCACGGCGCGCGCGTGGGCGGGGCAGAAGCCGCGGGCCGCGTCCAGGTCCTGTCGGAACGCGACATCGTTCACGCTCTCGGCGAGGATCGATTCGAGGTAGGCGGTCGCGGTGCGGTCGCGCTCGCGGCAGACCGGGCAGCCCGGCTCGTCGAACGCGTCCGCGAGGTGGATGTCCGCGCCGCTGCGGACGCGCAGCCTCACCCGCCCGGCGCCCGGAGCGGCGCGCGGGTCACGAGGGCGCCAGCAGGTAGAGCGCCAGCGCGAGCGGCGTCTCCGCACGGATGGAGTGCGCCATCCGGGCCGGCATCCGGAACCACGTCCCGGGCCCGATGTCGTGCCGCTCGCCGCCCACGACGGCCTCGCCGGTGCCGCTCAGGACGTGCACGATCGCGGGACGGGCCGCGGTGTGCTCGGACAACTCCTCGCCCGGCGCGAAGCCGAACAGGACGAGGCGGACGTCGTCGCCGTCGTAGAGCGTCTGGCTCAGGATGCCGCGAGCCGGCGGCGGGGTCTCGGCCAGGAGATCGGGAAAGAACAGCGGCTCGGTGGACATCGGCACCTCCATGCACGGAGAGCGTAGCGCCGTCCGGGCATCTGGGGGCCGCGACCAACCGGGCGGTTCGCACCGACGGATTCGCTTGGCAGTTGCCTGAGGAAGCCTCGCTGGGCAACGACACGCGCCTGCCAAGGGGGTTGCGCGGCCCTGTGATAATGAATGCAGTTCCGACTCCCCTCCTCCGCGGAGGCGTCCCGGGAGGTAGCCGATGGTGGCGATGCGAACGGCCAACTGGCACGGCTCGCGCAAGCGCTGGCACGTCGTACGCCGGTGGAGCGTGAGCGAAGACGCATCGCACGGTGCCTCGAACGCGGCGACCGTCCCCCGCGCGGGGAACATCTCGAGCGACACACGAGCCGGCAGCCTCGCGCGGTCGCGGGGGTGACCCGGAGACCGCTTCTTCGAACGGGGCCGGTTCTGCGCCCGGCCCCGGAACACGTGATCGGGCCGTCGTCCGCCAGGGCGCCGGCCCTCGTGATTCCGGGGCCGGGCATCTAGACTCGCGTCGATGCCCGAGGACGACGCTACCCCCAACGTCCGCCCGGCCACCCCGGCCGAGGCCGCGAACGTCCGCGCGATGCAGGCCGCCACCCGCGTTGCCTGGGACGAAGCCGCGGAGCGCTACGAGGGCTGGTTCGACGAGGCGGTGGCCCTCATCCGCTCAGGCGGCTGCAACCTGTTCCCGGTCGAGCAGGAGCTGATCGGCGACCTCCACGGCCGCTGCCGCCGGGCGATCCACCTCCAGTGCGCCGGCGGGCGCGACACGCTGTCGCTGTGGAACCTGGGCGCCGACGAGGTCGTGGGCGTCGACTACAGCCCGCGGATGCTGGACCTCGCGCGGCGCCTGGCGGCGGCCACCGGTGCGCCGGCCCGCTGGATCGAGTCGGACGTCCTGGACACGCCCCACGACCTGGACGGCTCTGGCGACCTCGTCTACACCGGTCGCGGCGCGATCATCTGGCTCCAGGACCTCGACGCCTGGGCCGCCGTGCTGCGCCGGCTCCTGTCGCCCGGTGGGCGCCTGGTGATCTTCGACGGCCATCCCGCCGAGTGGCTGTTCGACGCCGACGCGGACGGCCGCTGGATCGCGACCGACTACGACTACTTCGGCGGCCCGGAGGCGTCGAAGGGCTGGGCGCCCGAGTACATCGACCGGCTGTCGATCCCCGAGGAGGAGCAGCACTGGAAGTTCGCCCGGGCCTGGACCCTCGGCGAGATCGTGACGGCGCTGCTGGGCGCCGGGCTGCGGCTGGAGCGCGTC